>JAZQCR010000145.1:0-2229 GCA_045546375.1 Eubacteriales bacterium
ACAGGCGAGCCTGTCACAGGTGACCCTACCGGGGAGGGGAGCACAGTTGAGCCCACGGAGCCCGATCCGCCTCTCCCCGATAATCCGGTGAATTTTGGGTATTATTGGAGCTTAAATCCCGACATATACGCGTGGATAGAGGTACCCGGTACGCCTATCGATTATCCTATTCTGCGCAGTGAGGAGAGTGCTGACTTCTATCACCGCAGAAATTGGCTGGGTGAGTCTCATGTAGCGGGGTGTATCTATACCCAGTATTATAACCGTAAGGATTTCACCGACCCCAACACCGTTATATACGGTCATTATATGTGGGACGGCACCTTTTTTGGTTCACTTCATAATTTCAGGGACAGAGCGTTCTTTGACGAGAATAGGTATATCTATATCTACATTCCCGGTCACGCCTTCAAGTATGAGATATTCGCTGCTTATGAATATGATAACCGTCATATTCTGAATGCGTTTAATTTTGCAAACGACGATGTATTTTTGGAGTATCTGCAGTCCTGCCTTAATCCTCAGACCCTCAGCCGTAACGTACTCGAGGGAGTGGAATTCACGGCAGACGACAGGATAGTGACTCTCAGCACTTGTCTTGCTAACAGTGACTCGTCAAAAAGATATCTGGTACAAGGAGTATTGATAGAAGATGTGCGAACAAAATAAGGCGCCCGATGAAGGCGAAGAGATAAAGGAAGCTGAAGAGTCGCAGGAGCCGACCGAAGCCGTATCTCAGAGCGTCGCAGAGGATAAGGCGCAGGGCGAAGAGAAGCCCCCGAAAAAGGGAAGAGCGAAGAAGATCATCCTTCGCATCCTCTTGATAATAGGCATTTTTCTGCTTGCCGCAGTCGTTGCGCTGGCGGTGACCGTGCTTATCATGAGGCATGTCGGTGAAAAGTCGCTTAAGCAAGAGCCCGTGAAGCTTTCTCCCTTAGAGGATTCAAAGATAGAGACCTCGCCCGGGGACGGCGATTTTACCGTAGAGTACAAGGGTGAAAAATACGCCTATAACGAGAATATCCTCGCCTTTGTGGTAATGGGCATCGATAAGGAAGATATCAACGAGGTGGTAGGCGCAGGTGATAACGGTCAGTCAGACGTTGTCTTCCTTGTGCTTGCGGATACTGCAGACGGCAGTGTGGATATGGTATCCGTATCCCGTGACGCTATGGTAGACGTAAATAAGTACACCACTACGGGTCAGTCAAACGGCGTTGAGAAGATGCAGCTCTGCCTTGCCTACGCCTACGGCGACGGCAAGCATACCAGCTGTGAAAACGTAGCCAGATCCGTTTCCAGACTGTTTTACGGCGTGCCCATAAGCGGCTACGTGGCTATCGACCTGGACGCTATTTCGGTGCTCACCGACGCGGTAGACGGCGTTACCGTGCCGGCTTTTAACGAGAAAATGACCGAGGAGATAGGCGGTACCGTGGTCCTGGACGGCGAAAGCGCAGAGGATTATCTGCGCCGCAGAGATACAGAAAAACTGGACTCCAACACTACTCGTATGAAGCGGCAGAGCTATTATCTGGATGCTTTTATTAAAAAAGCGGTTTCCCGTACTAAGAGCGACGTTTCCACACCTCTTGAGCTCTATAACGGACTTGAGGGATATATGGTCACCGACGTCAGCGCAAGCGAAGCAGTGTATATGGTCACCGAGTACCTTGGCGGCATTGAGCGAATGACACGTCACTCGGTGAAGGGAACTATCGCAAAGGGCGAAAACGACTATGCGGAGTTTACCGTGGATACCGAGGCAATGGACGAGCTGATAATCAAACTGTTTTATAATAAGAAATAAGAAAATACCGTTCAAGTTAACTTGAACGGTATTTTTGCGTCGGCGGAAAGCGATATGAATCACGCCGGGCGTGCATAACATCATTGCGAAAGCTTTTAGATGTACACCTGAAGGTGTGATGAGATACAAAGGCGGATAGCCGCCTTTGATGATATACACGACTGCGTCGTGGTGATATGCCATTGCTTTCGCAATGGATAAAAAAATCTCGTTCCGAAGAACGAGATTTTTTGGGAATTTTGAACTTAATGACACGAATTAAATGTGCCTGAAAACTTAGATTTCTATCCGATAACAATCAGATTTCTAATGTATTAGCATATTCTTGTAATATGCGATTTATCTGCTCTTCATTTTCATAAAAAACATCATCACACTGGTCTAAAATTTCTTCCGCTTCTTCATCTTCTTTTTCTTCT
>JAZQCR010000146.1:0-18269 GCA_045546375.1 Eubacteriales bacterium
TCTGCCAAGGGCATAGCTGGGTAGCCGCGTGCGGGAGTGATAAACGCTGAAGGCATCTAAGTGTGAAACATGCTTCAAGATTAGATATCCCACAACATAAGTTGGTAAGGTCACTTATAGACTATGAGTTTGATAGGTCAGAGGTGTAAGTGCAGTAATGTATTTAGCTGACTGATACTAATAGACCGAGGGCTTGAACTTTTATAGTTCAGATCCCTACAATTGAGTTTCCGTTCAATTTACTCTTATTCAGTTTTCAGTGAATATTCAAAAAGAACGAGCAATGCTCGTTCTTTTTTCATTCTTCAAATATTTCGTAGGGCGTGGGCTTGTCCCCGCCGATTTAGTAACAAAAGAGTACGATCAAGTGTCGTACTCTTTTACGTATTTAGTTATTAAACAGTGCCTTGAAATCCTCATGCTCATATAAAGGTTTGAATATATCACTATTTGCAAAGTCATGCACGAACCCAACCATGGTCCAGTCTTCTTCACGACTTTCACGATAATCCTCCGCGTAGCCTGATAAAACAGGGCAAGTATACTCGCCATAACGGTCAAGATCAAACATGTCAAATTCCTCTGCGTGAAAATTTGCGGCTTTAAGAGCTGTTAAAGCTTCATTTTGATCATTGCTTTGTATTGCGTTTTTAGAACGCTGTAAATTGATCCAACAGAGATCATGGTGGAAAGCTAAATAATTCTCATCAGTTATGACAGCCTTTATTACTGCTTCATGTGCTTTTAGTGCTTCGGTGCACGGTGACGAATTTAAGCCCTGCTCCAGATCCTTTAGAGCTAAGCATAAGTCGTTTAGCCTATTTCGTGCTCTTTTGCGACGTAATTTATCTAATTCATCTCCTCGCAAGCAAAACTCCAAGGCATCATCCTGCGTTAATGTTACTTTTTCGGGAAACATATACGCAATTTCTTTTCCTTTATCGTATTGATTCTGGCCGTAATATATTAACATGAGAAGTTGCATCGCGCTGTATTTGGTTTCGTTTTCTTTGCAATCCTCTATTATTTGTAAAAGATGCTTTTCGGAGCTTTTTAACAGTTCTTTTTCGGTTTCAGTGCCTGCGTATTTTGTGCTATAGCCCACGTACCATTCATTAGTTGCTAGCCACTTCAAATATCTGAAGTCACCAGGATACTCTTTTACGGCCTGCCTTGCGATTTCAAGATCCTCTTCGTGATCCTTTTTCCAGTATTCGAAGTATTCGCTGTCAAAATAAGCCTTTCGCTCGTCTATAGTTTCCTGTGTTAACCCCAACAGTTCGTCGGCTGATACGTGTAAGAGCTTTGTCAGCGGGCCGATAAGTGAAATATCGGGCGTGTTTATTCCGCATTCCCACTTTGACACCGACTGATAAGTAACGCCAAGATAATCCGCCAGCTTTTCCTGTGTCAGATCATTCTTTTTGCGCAGTTCTTTGATCCTTTCTCCTATGTTGTTCATTTTTACCTCTCCGGTTATAAGATAAGCGAGCTCTGCTTTCGAGTATATTTTAACACTTAGCGTGAAACAATACAATAACTTATTTATCTATCGAAACTCACCTCACAGGTGAGTTTTAATGATATTTACATTGTTGCTTTGTTATGTTATAATTAATAAAAATAATTAAAGGAACGATTATGCAAAAACTAATTTCTGTAATAACAAGCATACTGTTAATACTGTCTCTTGCTTCATGCAGTGGACAGCAGGTAAATGACACTACGTCAACGTCTGTGGATGAGGGCGAACACACGCTTACCGTCACCCCTATCAAGTCCCCTTATGACTCACAGAACGGTCACGCCGTGTGGGATATGAAGCTGTGGGACGGATTTCTGCATATAGGTGCGGGAGACTACGACAAGAACTATACCGTCAATACCGGATACCGCTATGACCTTGAAAAAGAAGAATGGGATAAGTGCGGAATTGTCAGCGATGAGCAAATAAGTCGATTTCTCGAGATACGCGGCCAGCTTGCCGCACCGGGCGTTGACCCTACGGGTACTTGGGATCTGGGACAGTATTTTCTCTTGATAGACGGTAGATTCGAGTCACAGTGCGTTATCCCCGGCGGTATACATAACTTTGATATAGTGGAATATAACGGAGTTCTTTTCTTTGGAACAGGGGTGCTCGCAGGCAGTTATCCCGTATTTGTAAGTAACGAAAACGGTTTAGAGCTTAAGCAGGTGCCTTTCCTCGATAGTAACGGTGAAAAGGTATCCACCCTCGGCTTTTCTCACGTCAGGTGCTACGATCTTATGGTCTTAAAGGGTGAACTGTATGCCGTACTGACCCTCGATCAGAATAAAAACGTATATAAATATAACGGCTCGGAATTTGTTTTTCATTCGGGATTCGGCAGTAAAGTTATCAACGGAAGACACACCTATGTCCCGATAATGGATAAAAAGGTGCTTGGTGATACCCTTTACTTTACCTCGGGCAAGCTGTACGCCACGGAAGACATGGATACCTATAGGGATATAACGCCCGAGGGTGTTGCGTACGTTGCCGATGTCCTCATCTATGACGACTGCCTTTATGCTCTTACTAATGATCGCAATGCTGACGACGGATACGATATTAAGGTTATGAAAATGTCTAACGACGAGACTTTTACCGAAGTATTTGAGATCAGCAATAAGATCGCTGCAATGTCCTTTGAGTTTGACGGCTCTAACTATTATATCGGCTTAGGAACTCGAAGCGAGCCCCACTATGTAAATGAAACTGTTCTTAAGGTAACACTTCCGTAATACAAAAAAGCCCGAAATTTCGGGCTTTTTTACTTCAAAAAATCATTTTCGTGCTCGGCATTTCGCAATATTTCGTAGATTATTAACAGTGATCGCGTTCTTGTCATCCTGAGCGGAGCGCGTCAGCGCGAAGTCGAACTGCGAAGCAGCGACGCGGCAGCGTCGGGATCTAGGTAGACCTGCGTGATAGATATTCTCTAACTGCAGAGTAAATCACTTCCGTGTGCCTTCAATGGATCCTGCCGCTTAGCGGCACCCTTACGGGTTCGACTGCGCGCTGACGCGCTCCGCTCAGGTTGACAGGGAAATTTAGTCATAATTTATCTGTTATATATGTGTTAATATAACCTCAGTAATTGTATCTACGGTTAATCCGTCGGTATATATTATCTCTCTGAAAATATCAGAATTGTTCTCAAAAGAATATAGACATTTATCAGTCTGCTTAAAAGCCCAAGAGCCTGCTTCATCTCCGCGATTCAAGAGTCGGCGGTGTATGGTATCTTTACTTGCTAAAAGGCAAAAATGATGCACAGAAGCGTCGATTTTTTCAAAACCTTCACGGATATATGAGTAGTATTCCGTGTGGCAGATAGTCATGGGGACTATCAAATTTTTACGGTAGGTTTCACTAAGTTGTTTTGCGATTTCCACGGTCAAGACTTTCCATAGTTTTAAGTCTTGAAAATTATCGGTCTTTTCTTTGTCAAGTTTAATGTCATCCGTTATAATATTGCGCAACATAAAACCAATCTCTTCCGGGTCATATATCATTGAGTTTTCTACCTTATCACGCAGAAGCGATGCAACGGAAGTTTTACCGACCCCGAAGGGGCCGTTAAGCATAATGATCATATTATATCTCACTTCAAAAAATTATGTTCGTGCTCGGCTGTTCTTAGGTTATATCCCGCATTTGCCAGAGCTTCTACCTTTAGGGCCACAAGGTTTACGTCGGTGTTAAGCTTTGCGGCGATTTCATCTGCGCTGTACCTTTCGCGGACAAGAGGAAGGATGTCAGCGTCAGAAATAAGCAATTCTGCCGCAAACATATTTGCCTCGTATTCGGGGCGGGAGGAAAGGTCGAAAAGGGGATTTTCACCTAAAATATCCCCCGTAGCTATATCCCGATGGAGCCTGTCGTGGCCAAGCTCGTGAGCGCAGACGATCTGAGCCATATATTCGGGCAGGGAAGCGCTCACGAAAATATATCTGTTACGCAGAATAACGCGGTACATCCCCTTAAGGCGTGAAAAACCGTCCCAGCGTATCACCGTGGCACCCACTGCCTCGGCGAGCTCGAAGGGATCTCTGGTGCCGTATTTATTTATAAGTGCTCTTGCCGCATTTACGGCGTTGTTTATAGGCATAGGGCGCTCCCTTATTTTGCGGAATATTTCTTATTCTTCTTTTTTGCGTCCCAGTAGGCGTAGGTCAGCGCCTCGATGACCTCGTCCTTCTCGCTTTCGTCGAGAGTACCGCCTGCAAAGAGGGCACTTACTTCATTTATGAGTGTAGCAACGTCGCGGCGTGCGGCGGTGCCGCCCTTTTCCTCTGCATCGGCGAGGATGGCGTCGTTTTCCGAGAGCAGATAGGTCACCGAAACCCCCAGCACGTCGGATAGCTTTTTCGCTACGTTTGCTCTTGGGTAGTGGTCGCCGTTCTCATACATCTGTACCATGCGCGCAGAGATGCCCGCCGCCTCACCTAACTGCTTCTGGGTAAGGCCTGCACGCTCTCTTGCGTTCTTTAACTTTTCGTGGAATTTCATGTTTCACCTTCCAAAATGTGCATAAAACTTCGTCTTGACACGAAGCACCCTTCGTGATATACTATATACGAAATAAACTTCGCATAATCAGTATACAACACGAAACGGATTTTGTCAATGGCGGAACGCACTATTTTACATTGTGATATGAATAATTTTTATGCCTCGGTGGAGTGTATGCGCAATCCTGCTATCAGAGAATTTCCTGTGGCGGTAGGAGGAGACGAGGATAACCGCCACGGCATAGTTTTAGCCAAGAACTATAAGGCGAAGGCCTACGGCATTACTACGGGAGAGCCCATATGGCAGGCACGGCAGAAGTGCAGGGATCTTGTGGTGGTGCTCCCTCACTATGAGGAGTATCTGGAGTTTTCGCATAAAGCCAGACGCATATACGAGGACTATACAGACTTGGTGGAGCCATACGGTATGGACGAGTGTTGGCTGGATGTGACAGGCTCTATTATGCTTATGGGCAGCGGAGAGCATATCGCTCACCAGATACGTAAGCGTATTAAGCGTGAGCTGGGCCTCACCGTATCTCTGGGTGTTTCCTTTAACAAAGTGTTTGCAAAGTTAGGCTCGGATATGAAAAAGCCCGATGCCGTAACGGTCATCGGGCGGGAGGACTTTAAAGAAAAGATATGGGGCCTGCCTGCATCGGATCTTCTCGGCGTGGGCCGAGCTACGGCGAAGGTCATTGAGCGATACGGTATCCACACTATAGGGGAGCTTGCCAACACACCGCCGTCGCTTATATCCTATAAGTTAGGCAAAAACGGTGAGACCATCATTCGCTATGCAGGGGGCGGCGACACCTCTCCCGTGACACCTTGCGATTATGAGCCGGAGGTAAAGAGCGTGGGGCACGGCATCACCACCCGTGCCGATCTTGAAAACGGCGAGGAGGTATGGAACGTGATGCTGTCCCTCAGTCAGGATATAGGCCATAAACTGCGCGTATACGGCAAGGACGCTGCAGGGGTGGCCATTGATATTCGCGGCTCGGATCTTCGGCATAAACAGTGGCAAATGCGGCTTTTTAGGCCAACACACAGCCCATATGAGCTTGCTCGCGCCGCGTTCGAGCTTTTTTCCCGCAATCATATATGGACGCAGTCACTTCGTTCTGTTACCGTGCGCGCCATTGATCTCTGTTCCCAAAGTACTCCAAGGCAGGTAAGTCTCTTTTGCGACGAGGAAAGCCACGAAAAGCGTGAGCGCTTAGAGAGTGCGGTAGAGGACATCCGCGCCAAGTTCGGCAAGGGCGCCATTATGCCTGCCACTCTGTGTCGGGACATCAAGATGCCCACCGACCGTGATACGGAGCTTTTGATGCCTACGGGGATGTTAGGATAAAAAAGCACACCTGCCGTTAGGCAGGTGTTCCCAAAACTTAAAACTTGATCTCAAGGAAGTCAAGCACCGACAGGATGATACCTGCCAAGCAGTAGATCTCAACGAGAGCTCCTACGATACCGCAGAGGATACCTACAACGGGTATTTTGCCGACGATACCCAGCACTACACCTATGATAGCGCCGATAACTACGTAAATTACGATGGCGATGACTAAAGAGACAGCGTCCTTAGCTTTCGCAGTAAAAGGGAAAAATTTCTTAAGTGCGTCCATTTTTAGATCTCCTTTATGAATATAACCGTGAAGAACGGTATTTGTACGTGAAAAGTATATCATAGAGAGGAAAAAATTGCAAGAAAAATCGAGATAATATGACTAAGTACTGTTTATGGGACACTGTGTGTGTTACGATGGGCGCAGGAGGTGAAATAGAATGGAATACCTAAGCAAATTGAACGAAAAACAGCTTGAGGCGGTGCAGGCCACCGAGGGGTATCTGCGTGTTATAGCCGGTGCCGGAAGCGGAAAGACCAAGCTACTGGTAAGCAGATACGCGTATCTTGTGAACGAATACGGTATCGATCCTGCCAATATACTGTGCGTCACCTTTACCAACAAGGCGGCAGGGGAGATGAAGCGACGTATACGCGCTCTTATAGGAAGCGAATACGATACGTCACTTATCTGCACATATCACGGCTTTTGTGTGCGTGTTTTACGAGAGGATATTGAAAAGATCTTTTACCCGAAGGAGTTCCAGATCATCGACACCTCACAGCAGAAGGCGATCCTTGAGGAAGTATATCAAAAGTTTGAATTGAAGCTTGATCACGGCAGTTTTGAGAAGATTGTTAACCAAATAGGCAGGATCAAGGATACCCGTAAGTACGTTTCAAAGATGTGTTCTCGGGATAAATGTCAAATACTCGATTCGGTGGCAACCTTAGACGATAGGATCATCGAGGAATATCTGCAGAGGCAGAAGCAGATATACGCTATGGACTTCGACGATCTTATGTATTTCACCCTTGATATATTCAGTCGTCATCCCGAGGTGCTTAAAAAGTGGCAGGATAGGCTCAATTACATCCAGGTAGACGAGTTTCAGGATAGCTCGGGGACGGAGATGGAGCTTATCGACCTGCTCTCGGGAGAGCACCGTAATCTGATGATAGTGGGCGACCCCGACCAAAATATCTACGAGTGGCGCGGCTCGGACGTAAAGCTGCTTGTGGACTTCGATAAGTGTCACGAGCCCACGGAAACGGTGTTTTTAAATCAGAATTACCGTTCAACTCCGCAAATACTAAAGTGCGCTAACACCCTTATCGAAAAGAATCAATTTCGCTTAAAAAAGGATCTTTTTACCAAGAGCGGCGACGGCGAGGCGGTCTATCATTATCACACAAAGAATGAGTACGCCGAGGCGGAGAGCATAATTGACAATATCCTTGCCATAAAGAAGCGTACAAGGTGCAATTTCGCTGATTTTGCAGTTTTGTACCGCTCCTCCTTCCTCTCCCGTATCATTGAGAAAAAGTTTACCGAGAACGGGATCCCTTACGAGATATTCGGCGGTGTTAAATTCTATCAGCGTATGGAGATACAGGACGTTATGGCGTACCTGCGGTTGGTTGCTTTTGATGACGACATAGCCTTCAAGAGGATAGTCAATAAGCCACGCCGACGGTTCGGACGTGTGAAGCTCCAGCGGCTGCAGTCCCTGCAGACCGACGGCTCCCTTTACGAGACCCTACGTGATAATATCGACGATCCCACCTTTAAGAACAGCGGTGCAAGGGAATTTGTTGACCTTATAGAGTCGATGCGGGTCTCGCAGTATAACCTCACCGTTTCCGAATGTGTGGAAAAGCTCTGCGCAGACAGCGGATATGAGAAGTATATACGCGAGCTTGGGGATATGGAGCGCTTTAATAATCTATCGGAGTTTAAGCGCATAGCCGACGAGTATGAAAAGAATCTTGGAGAGAGCATCACCCTTAAGGAATTTATAAATCATATCTCTCTGCAGTCGGAGGACGACGGAGAGGAAGCGGCGGATATGGTAAAGCTGATGACCATCCACGCCGCAAAGGGTCTTGAGTTTCCCAATGTTTTCGTAGTGGGCTTTTCGGAGGGTATCTTCCCATCATCAAGGACTATCGAGGAGCGTAAGCTGATGGGCCTTGAGGAGGAGCGCAGACTGTGTTACGTCGCTATCACCAGAGCGGAAAAGCGGCTGTTCCTCCTTGACAGCGAGGGCTACACACAAAACGGTAAGCAAAAGCTCCCCTCACGCTTTTTGAAGGAGATAGGGGAAGCGAACTATATACGTATAGGCACCATATCAAAGGAGCTGCAGGAGGAGGCGGACCGCTATGTGGCAGGGGCAGGCTCGGAGGGTGAGAAACCTCCGCGCAAGGAGATAGGCGATATGGTGGAGCACCCTGCCTTCGGTAAAGGCGAGATAATCGGCTACGGCAAGAATAAGGACAGCTACCGTATTCGCTTTGATAAGCTGGCTACCGAGAGAATAATGTCGGCAGACTACTTTAACCGTGAGCGCTCCCTGCCCGTCATTAAACCCAAGGAGAAGACTGACGGTATCCCCGAGGGCTATGAGAAGGTGGAAGAGGAGAATGTGCCTGAGCATAAAGAGGTACCGAAGGAGCCTGAAGGTGAAGCGCCGAAGAAAAAGGCGCCCGATCTCTCGGAATATGAAAACCTATGGAAACGTGACGATGTACCCAAAAGCGGTTGGGTCTGTACCGGTATCACTGACCTTGGGGAGCCGGTTGGCGTTTGCGAGATGTGTGGGTATCAGATCATCCGTTACGTACATCATATGATCCACCCCGAGTATCCGCGTACTCTGGGCGTTGGCTGTATCTGCGCAGGTAAGATGGAGGGAGATGTCGAGCGGGCAAAGCAGCGTGAAAATGACTTCAAGAATAAAGAGAAGCGCCGCGAGAGCTTCAAGGCAAGAGCGTGGAAGAAGTCGAAGAACAATTAAGCCGAGGGGAGTCGAACACGCGACGCTTTTCGCGGAAAAAGAACGGCTCTCTTGGCATTGTCAGGCTTGGCTTACGTGAGTAAGACTGCGCCTTCCGTCCCCAAAGTCGCTCGCTCTTTTTCTCGCGAAAAGTGCTTGCAGTTTAGAAGGGACAAATTATCGTTGCACCTTCGTCGGGTCGCGAAGGTCATATAGTCATATTGCCGAGTGGCACGGCGGATGTGCGGCGGGAATTTGTCCGTCCAAACCGTCGCGGGTTCAACTCCCCTCGGCTTAAGATAAAGGATCATCTTATCGTCCTTTATCATAACCCGAATAATGACTGTTGGAAGTATTCTCTTGACAGCGAGTTTTGCAAGGAGGAATACGGCTCGCGAGAGAAGGCAATGGATGCCGCCTTTGAGGCTCTTGAGAGAAAAATAAAATAAAGACCCGATCATCGGGTCTTTATTTAAACAGCTTTTGAAGTTTTAAGCCGTCTCTGAAGTCAAAGCACCTCTCAAGTAGCTTTGAGAAGCGTCCTATAAGGAAACCGTTGATGAGGGCGCAGAGGATAGTGCCAAGCTTGACACCCTCAAAGACGCCGAAGCCAAAGAAGGCAAATGACATAATGATGCCCACCACAGTACTGATGCAGTCGTAGGCGGTCTTGACCTTATTTATGTCACAGTTAAATCTTTCCGAGAGCTCCTTGACTATAAGCTCGTAGGCCTCGGGGGAGATATACGTATGGAAGAAAAGAGAGACTGCAAGAGAGCAGAGGGCAGTGCCCAAGAGGTACCAGACTATACGTATAGCGAAATGCTCGTCAGGCACGGAGGCTATGGTACTCATAGCAATATCCAGCAGAGTGCCGTATAACACCGCCGTTATGAATGAGAAAAGGTAGGAGAGCTTAAAGCGCCGCATCACGACTATCGTAATAAGGACGAGCACTCCCTGCAGGCAGTATTCCGCAACGCCGAAGGAAAACCAGGGTAAAAACTCGGATAGCTTAAGGTGCAGAATGTACGCAGGTGCTACTACCATAGACATACCGAAGTCCGCCTTCTCGGTAAATGCGGCGGCAAATGCCATTATCACGAGGCCGAGCACGTATGCAAGCTCGGTGTAAAATACTTTTTTCTTCATCTGTGCTCCTTAGATCCAACTCTGTCAATTATATAACAAAAGCCCTCAAAAATCAACAAAAATCTCAAAGGAGAAGCCATGGCTACAATAGAACAAGCCCTTGAGAGGCTGAGTCAGTCAAAGTTTCGATCCGGTTTTCATCTTAAATATAAAGACATAAGATACATCCGTGAAAAAGGAATTGACACCGTTCGCTCTCACGCCGTGGATTTCGTCCGTGAGAGGTTGGCACCCGCCGTCATTCCAAACGACGGAAAGCAAACGCCAATGCGCGGCCATCCCGTCTTTATAGCCCAGCACGCCTGCGCCTGCTGCTGCCGCGGTTGCCTTGAGAAATGGTATAAAGTCCCTCGCGGCACGCCCTTAAGCGATATTCAGCAAAGAAAGATAGTAGATCTCTTGATGGCGTGGATAGAACGTGAGATGAATAATAATCCCCCCGCATAGCTGGGGGTATTTCAGTTTCGGGCATAGCCCTACCCGATACTGGCGACGCACAAGTGCGTTTTAGATTGGCCTGCCAGCCATGCATCTGTTACCAGCTACCCGTGAACGGGTTGCTTAAAGCCTTGCTCCGGGAGGAAGGGGGACCGCTTGCGGTGGAAGGAGCCCGCGAGTTATAAAAACTGCACTTGCTTTGTCACAAGCGATTTCCTCATTCACGCACTCTCCCTCACCCGACTGCGTCGGGAGCTCCCTCCCGGAGGGAGCCTTTCCTTAATGCATCTATCTCCTTTTTTCGTTTCCTTTTGGTCATCGGCAATAGCCTTTTTTGAACCACGCGACTATCGCGTGGTTTTCGGTATACAACAAAAAATCCGCCCGAATTGCTTCGTGAACAAGTCCGTTAAAAATGGACAATGAAAAAAAGAACCCTCCTATGGTATAATTAAAGAAAACCATAGGAGGGAAATTTTATGTCCAGAGGATATAGTCACATCAAAGAGTATGAAAAAGAAATATTAAAGTTGAAAGAGCAAGGATGGACCTTAAAAAGCATTGGGGAGAAGTATGGTTTCACTTATGAGCAAGTGCACAATTTCATCTCTCGCTATAACGCAAACAAACGAAAACTATCTGCTGGAATAGCAATAAGAAAAAAAGGCAGACCACCGAAGGATTATGTAGTCGGCAAGCAAGACAAGGTTGCCGAACTGAAATATATTCTTGCTCGCAAAGATGCAAAGATAAAAAGCTTGGAAATGGAAAATGAACTGATGCGGGATTTTCTCTCGCTCACAGAAAGGAAGTGAGGACAAGCGTAAAATATATGGTGATCTATCGTCACAAAGATAAATATGGGGTTAGTGAGATGTTCCGGTTCTTCGAGGTGTCGAGAAGTGGCTACTATGAGCATGTCAAAAGAATGGATAAACCTGCAAGGGATCTTCCTCTTGCCAACAAGATCAAAGAATGCCAGGATAAGTGCGGAAAAACATACGGTTATCGCCGTGTACATATATGGCTTGATCGCAACGGTATACACCGGAACCCCAAAACAATATTGCGAGTAATGCAAAAGTACAATTTGCTATCTGTCATCAGACGTCGCAGATACTACAAATACTCTGAGCACATGCACAAATACAAAAATCTTTGGAAACAGGATTTCAAAGCTGATAGACCGAATCAAAAGTGGGCAACGGATATTTCGTACATACACACAAAGCAAGGCGTGTTGTATCTTTCTATTATTCGCGATCTGTATGACAATAGCATTGTGGCATACAAGACAGGGACTCAACAGACAGTCAATCTTGTATTAGATACAATTAAAGCAGCTAAAAGAAAAGAGAAGGTCACTGCAGAGTTGCAGCTCCACAGTGACCAAGGCTTTCAATATACCTCACACGGATATTTCAAGCTTACTCAAGCATACAACATTACACCGTCAATGTCAAGTAGGGGCAACCCTTATGATAACGCGATGGCGGAAAATTTCTTCTCGATTCTCAAAACCGAGTGCATTTACCGTGTGAAGCTGAAAACCTATGAGGAGGCGCGCCTCCTCATAGGTGAGTTCATTCGTTTCTACAACAATGAACGCATCCAAACAAAAACAAAACTGACCCCGCTTGAAAAACGAAGTCAGTTTGTCGCTTAAAACTTATTGTTTTCTACCATAGGGGTTCTTTTTGTGCTGTCCGTACAATTTGGGGCATAACATCGGGCGGATGGTTTTGTTTTATAAATCCGGCAATTGATTACTGCCCGTGAAAGTAGTCCGAGGTACTATTCGCAAAATCGGAAAAAATCACCAAATAAATGGTATTAAACGATATCTGACTTTCTGCACGTACTCACGGTATCCGTCAAGCTCTTCCGTGAGGAATTTTTCCTCGTGCCTGATCCTTTTCACGATGATGAGGGGATATGTCAAGAAGATGATAAACGAGTACAGGGAGCCTAAAACAAGGGGCATGGATAAGAACAAAATCAGGGTCGAGCTATACATGGGGTGCCTGACGATGCCGTAAAGCCCGGTATCGATTACCTTTTGATTTTCCTGCACTTTAATGGTGCGGCTGAGATACGTATTCTCCCTTAATACCTCGGCGTAGAGAATATATGCGACGAGAAATACCGCCGCCGCGCCCATGGAAATACCTGTGGGCAAGACGTACCAGTCAAATCGTACGCCAAGCCCGGCAAAGATGAATCCCGCAAGGAACATAAGCCCGCTGAGCTTTACAACGAGGCTCTGCTCCCGACTCTTTTCTTTTGCATCCAGTCTGCTTTTTAACAGATCAGGATTTTTGAGCATCATCACGATCCCTGCAATCAGCATTGGAATGAATAAGATACCCATGAGTATCCAACCGTTAAAATATGATAGGGTGCCGGCGGGCAAAAATATCAATGCTCCAACCAAAGCAACGCCTAAAATAAACTTAATAATTGCCGAAAGAAATAATTTTGCCCTCATAGCTATTACTCCATAAACCTTTGCTTTCCTTGATCAGTATACCATATTACGTATCAAAAAGAAAGCAGTATGTAAAATAAATCCCCTCGGATTTCTCCGAGGGGATTCGTTTTGTTTTATAAAGTCCGCAATTACTTGCTTTCCTTAATAGCAACATGTGGTGCTATCAGCAAAAGTGGGAAATTATAATTTAAAAGATATTGGTTTTAAGTCCTTTGTAAATGCATTTTTTCGTGGCTTGATTGTTACTTTTTTTGCTGACAACTGAATTTCGCCAAAAATACTTAAGTCAATGGTTTCGGGTAAATCTTTGCACAGAAGTTCCTGCCCATCCAAATCAGTTACGCGTAACAGTGGTAAATATTTTCCACTACCTAACAATCTCAAAAAAATTGTTGCTGTTGCTTTTGCGGATTTCTTTTCTTTGAAAAACATTTGCATTTCAGAGCCTTTTTGAGCTTCTGTAATTGCATCTCGGATAACGTCTTCTGGAATATTAAATAGATTGACTAAAACTAAACTGATTTTTTCATATACCAGTTGAATTGTTATATTCTCATATTCGCTTTGTGTTACACCAATGTCGCAGTATATATACCAGGGGTGATAGGTGTCCACTTCGTCTATTAGTTCAAAAGTCCCATTCGGTTTGCAAATAGTGAAATTCAAATATAGGTGGTCAAATTCACCCAATGAAAAATTATACTCGCGCAATTTCATAACTACGCGCTGAACAGCAATATTTATTTCTTTATTACCAATATCGGTATGCGTATTTGACTCAGTGCTTTTATATAATCTAATACTGCTGATTATTTTCATCGAATTTTCACCACACTTTTCACCACACTTTTCACTGTGGTTTTATTATAGCATATTTTTAATTATAAAACAATGGATAGAAAAATCTACCCGATTTTCTTCGGGTGGATAGTTTTGTGTTATAAATCTAATTGTTCAGGTTTTTTGAGTGATATTCCGACTTCGTCGGAGTGATATTTTTGCAAGGCAAAAGTGATATTGAAGCCTTATGGCTTCAGTTATATTGTATTCGCCTTAAAACTCGCGAAGCGAATATAACTTGGCGAAGCCAAATATAACTGCGAAGCAATATAACTCGCGAAGGCGAATATAACTCAAGGGCTATTCAAACAAAAAAATGCTGACCCGAAAAGGTCAGCATTTTTATTGTTTGAATTATTAGCCCTTAATAGCAGCCTGTGCAGCGGCAAGACGTGCGATCGGTACTCTGAAGGGAGAGCAGGATACGTAGTCAAGGCCGATCTTGTGGCAGAACTCAACGGAAACGGGGTCGCCGCCGTGCTCACCGCAGATACCGCAGTGGATCTTATCGTTAGTGCCCTTACCGAGCTTGATGGACATCTCCATCAGCTTACCGACACCGGTCTGGTCGAGCTTAGCGAAGGGATCGTTCTCGTAGATCTTCTTGTCGTAGTATGCATCGAGGAACTTACCTGCATCGTCACGGCTGAAGCCGAAGGTCATCTGGGTAAGGTCGTTGGTACCGAAGCAGAAGAAGTCAGCTTCCTTAGCGATCTCGTCAGCAGTCAGACAAGCTCTGGGGATCTCGATCATGGTACCTACCTCGTATGCCAGCTCGATGCCGGCAGCGGCGATCTCCTCGTCAGCGGTAGCTACTACGATATCCTTAACGTACTTGAGCTCCTTGACCTCACCGGTCAGGGGGATCATGATCTCAGGCTTAACAGCCCAGTCGGGGTTAGCCTTCTTGACAGAGATAGCAGCGCGGATGACAGCGCGGGTCTGCATCTTTGCGATCTCGGGATAGGTTACAGCCAGACGGCAGCCACGGTGACCCATCATGGGGTTGAACTCGTGAAGACCTGCGATGATAGCCTTGATGTCCTCAACGCTCTTACCCTGTGCGTCAGCCAGAGCCTTGATGTCAGCCTCCTCGGTGGGAACGAACTCGTGGAGAGGGGGATCAAGGAAACGAATGGTAACGGGGTTACCCTTAAGAGCGGTGTACAGCTTCTCGAAGTCGCCCTGCTGATAGGGAAGGATCTTCTCAAGTGCTGCCTCGCGCTCCTCTACGGTGTCAGCGCAGATCATCTCACGGAATGCCGCGATTCTGTCTGCCTCGAAGAACATATGCTCGGTACGGCAAAGACCGATACCCTCTGCGCCCAGCTCAACAGCCTTAGCAGCGTCAGCGGGAGTATCAGGGTTAGTACGAACCTTAAGGGTTCTGTATTCGTCTGCCCAATCCATGATTCTGCCGAACTCGCCTGCGATCTCGGCGTCAACGGTGGGGATGATACCGTCGTAGATGTTACCGGGGGAACCGTCGGTGGAGATGAAGTCGCCCTCGTGGTATACCTTACCTGCAAGCTCGAACTTCTTGTTCTCCTCGTCCATCTTGATGTCGCCGCAGCCGGATACACAGCAGGTACCCATACCACGGGCAACAACTGCTGCGTGGGAAGTCATACCGCCGCGAACAGTCAGGATACCCTGAGCGGACTTCATACCAGTGATATCTTCCGGTGATGTCTCAAGACGGACAAGAACAACTTTCTTTCCTGCGTCGACCCACTTCTTTGCATCTTCTGCAGAGAAGACGATCTGACCGGAAGCAGCGCCCGGAGAAGCCGCAAGACCCTTGGCAATAATACGGTCTTTCGCAGCCTTCAGCTCAGCCGCATCAAACTGCGGATGGAGCAGGTCGTCGAGCTGTTTCGGCTCAACCATGAGAAGTGCCTGATCCTTAGTGACAAGGCCTTCCTTGACCATGTCTACAGCAACCTTAAGCGCAGCAGCAGCGGTACGCTTGCCGTTACGTGTCTGGAGCATGAAGAGTTTGCCGTGTTCAATGGTGAACTCCATGTCCTGCATGTCATGATAGTGCTTCTCAAGCTTCTTGCAGATCTTTACGAAATCCTTGTAAGCACCCGGAATTGTCTTGGCAAGTTCGGAGATCGGCTGCGGTGTACGGATACCCGCAACAACGTCTTCACCCTGAGCGTTCATCAGGAACTCACCGAACAGCTTGTTTTCGCCGGTCGCAGGGTTACGTGTGAATGCGACACCGGTACCGCAGTCATCACCCATATTGCCGAATACCATCGACTGAACATTGACTGCTGTTCCCCAGCTCTCAGGAATATCGTTCATCTTACGATAGAAGATTGCACGGTCGTTCATCCAGGAACGGAAGACTGCCATGATGGCACGGTTCAGCTGAACTTTCGGATCCTGCGGGAAATCTTCCTTCAGGTTCTTCTTGTAGAATGCCTTGAACTTCTTTGTGAGTTCAACCATGTCATCCGCATCGAGTTCTATGTCGAGCTTAACGCCCTTCTTTTCCTTGATCTCATCGATGATCTCTTCAAACTTTGCCTTGGACAGTCCCATGACAACATCAGAGAACATCTGAACAAATCTGCGGTAACTGTCATATGCGAAGCGCTTGTTTCCTGTCGCAGCTGCAACAACTTCGACAACATCATCATTCATACCGAGGTTGAGGATTGTATCCATCATACCCGGCATGGAAGCACGTGCACCGGAACGTACCGATACAAGAAGCGGATTCTTCTTGTCGCCGAGTTTCTTCCCGGTTTCTTTCTGAAGCCATGCAACATGCGTGTCGATCTGCTTCTGGATTTCCTTGGAGATCTTCTTGCCATCTTCATAGTAGGCATTGCATGCTTCGGTAGTAATTGTGAAGCCCTGAGGAACCGGCATTCCGAGGTTACTCATTTCCGCAAGGTTTGCACCCTTACCGCCGAGCAGCTCACGCATCTTGCCGTTTCCTTCTTCAAATTTGTAGACGTACTTTTTTGTAGCCATACAGCCATCCTTTCTTTTATTATCTGTAGTCTTCTACTTTCAAAATTATAAATCAGGGAATGTGTTTAAACAATAAATTTCAGCACAACAAAAGGCTTTTACGATCAATCGATATACCTTTTTATGAATTCGAACATGGTGCCCGCATATGCTTCGTGGTATCTGCATCCGCCGAATCCGGTCGCACGGAACAGGATCAGTTCCTTTTCCCCTGCTGCACAGGAATGTGCCCGCTCCGCATTGATTGCAGGAACCACTGCATCATCACATCCATGCATGAATAGCATCGGAATCTTTGCGTTGGCAAGCTGGCGCCGTGTAGAGACGTCATTCATGCTGAAGTGCAGGAACTGACGAACGAGCATATCAACCGCGGGAATAAACGGACGTACCGGAATGCCGGAAAGTGACTCGGCACTTGTAATCAGCTGCTCTTTAATATCGAGGTAGCCGCCTTCTTCAACTGCACATTTTACGTTTGCAGGAATAAAATCACCGGCCGCATTCATAACGGCATTGGCACCCATATCAATTCCGTACAGCGCAATTTGTGCATCCGGGCGAAGCGCACAGAGATAGTTCACCCAGGAAAGAAGATCATAATGCTCCGGCCACCCAAGTCCGGTGTAGGTTCCTTCGGACTGTCCGCTTGCTCTCTGATCCGGGACAAGAAGATTGAATCCCCGTTTGTCGGCTTCCATCATCAGTGGAATAAGATCATACGCACAGCGATGGAATCCGTGAAGCAGGATCATCCACTTCTTACTGTCAGGATGATTTTCGATCCGCATGGCGTGCAGTGTGAGATCGTCATAACTGCGAAGTGTATCGTCCATCCGGTCAGAGCGGTTGAGCCAGTCATTCGATGCTGCAGTCTCGGCACTGTTCGGCGCAAATCCGTCCGGATGATACCGTGACTTATCCGGATTGAATGCCTGCGTAAATACATACCATGCATATGTACCGTAGGCAGCAGCACCGGTTACCGCAGCTGCGCCGACGGTTTTCAATACAGGATGTCTGTTCTGTTTCTCCTTGCTCATAATTCTCCCTTCTTTTTCTGAAATACAAAAAGACTTAAAACCCGCCATTGATGCAATGGCTGATTTCAAGTCTTGGATGATCAATCGAGATTGTTCTCATCAATCGGATTATAACATACTATCAGGCTAATTCCTTCAATCTTGCGAGCACAACATTCAGCTGTTTTTCATAGTCTTCCAGCTTCTTCTGCTCCGCTTCGATCTTCTGTTTCGGAGCCTTCGCAAGGAAGCCCTGATTCGAGAGAATACCGCGGCTGCGGGCAACTTCTTTCTCAAGACGTTCACGCTCTGCGTTCATGTTGGTACGCTCTGCTTCCACATCCATGAGCTGTGAACTCGGAATATAGATTGTTCCGCCGCGTACGGTCTGAACCGAAAGGTCTCCTTCCAGCGAATCTTTCCAGGTAACCTTTGCCAGACGTTCC
>JAZQCR010000147.1:0-25678 GCA_045546375.1 Eubacteriales bacterium
CCGGTGGTAGTAGCCTTGATGGTTACGTTCTCGGTCTCGCCTGCGAAGATCTGCTCTGCATCGGTGGTGATCGTAACCTCGGGAGCAACGAAGCCTGCAGTGTAGTCAACTGTAGTCGCGTCGGTATAACCTAAGATAGTGCCTGCAGCGTTGACCATGTTGATAGCCTCAACAGTTACGGAAACGGTCTGGCCTTTTGCGATAGCAGAGTTAGCGGTGAGTACCAGATTAACGATCACGCCGTCCTCGGTGATGTCAGAGCCCTTAGCAGTAGCATCGAGAACGATGTTTCCGGCCAAAGTAGCAGTGTAGCCCTCAAAGAGAGTGCCGGTGGTGTTGATACCGGTGAGGGAAACGTTAGAGGAGGTGGTAACCTTCAGGGTAGCACCGATGAAGTCCTGACCGCTTACCAGCACGGGTACGGTAACGGTCTGACCTGCGGAGAGTGCTCCGACAGAGGAAGTAGGATCAGCGGTAATGGTTGCGTCAGCCTTTGCGGGTTCCCAAACGGGGTAGAGGTCTTCGTTGACCCAAACACCCTCAACCAGGTTGCCGTCAGCGTCAGCCCAGCCTGCCAGTACGTAGCCGTTCTTGGTAGGAGCGGTAGCGCCGGTGGTAGCGAATACCTCAGCGGGAGTAGCCAGCTTGCCGAAGGTTCTGGTAGCGGGATCATTTCCTGCCATACCGGTGCTGTAGTTGGTGTACTGCTTGGTTGCAGTGGTGATGAAGTTGCCGTCATTGTCATAGAAGTTAACGGTAGCCTTCAGGTTGTCAGCCGCGATACCCAGCATCTGGAAGGTAGCGTTCTCGTTTGCGTTTGCGCGCTCAGCGTAAGCTGCATCCATGCCGTAGGGAGTGAGGTTAGCGAAGATCCAGAACTTTTCAGTGCTGATGAAGTCCTGAATACCGCAGGTGGCTACGTTTACGTAAACGTAGAAGTAGCCGTTCTCGGTGAAGGTCAGGTTGTAGTGACCGTTCTTCTGCCACCAGAGGTCCCAGGCTGCGTTGTTGGTCTTCTGCTGAGTAGCGCCTGCGGTGGTGGTGCAGGTATAACCGATCTGGAAGTTGTTAGCAACAACGGGGCTCTTAATACCGTCTACCTTAAAGATGTAGGTAACACCGGTAGAGTTGTGAAGAGCTACGTTGCCGCCCCACAGCTCGAGACCGTCAGAGGTGAACTCGGTGTTCTCAGGGTTCTTGGTAATGTCAACGGGGTCGCCGCTCATAACAGCGATCACGTTGAACTCGCTTACGCTCTCATCGAGCTTAGCGCTGCCCTTATCGAAGGTAGCGGTACCGCCGATGGTGAGGGAAGCGGTGGTAGCGGTGTTTGCAGCTGCCTTAACAGTGAGGGTAGCTACGGTGCCGTCAGCCTTGACTGAGTCAATAGCAACGGTGAACTTACCGTCTGCGTCGGTGTCCTCAGCGATGGTAAGAACGGTGGGATCGTAGGTGATCTCAAGGTTACCGCCGACGATAGTACCGGTGGTAGTAGCCTTGATGGTTACGTTCTCGGTCTCGCCTGCGAAGATCTGATCAGCATCGGTGGTGATCGTAACCTCGGGAGCAACGAAGCCTATAGTGTAGTTAACGGTTGCCGCGTTGGTAGCGCCTAAGGACTCGCCTGCGGCGTTGACCATGTCGATAGCCTCAACGGTTACGGATACGGTCTGACCGTTTGCGATAGCAGAGTTAGCGGTGAGGACCAGGTTAACGATAACGCCGTCCTCGGTGAAGTCGGAGCCCTTTGCTGCAGCGTTGAGAACGATGTTGTCAGCGAAAACAGCTACGTAGCCGTCAAAGAGAGTACCGGTGGTGTTGATACCGGTGAGGGAAACGTTAGAGGATGTGGTGACCTTCAGGGTAGCACCGATGAAGTCCTGACCGCTTACCAGTACGGGTACGGTAACGCTCTGGCCTGCAGAGAGTGCGTTTACGGTGAAGGTAGGATCAGCGGTTACGGTTGCGTCAGCCTCGCCGTAGCCCCAAACGGGGTAGAGGTCAACGTTCTGCCATACAGCCTCAACGAGGTTGCCGTCAGCGTCCTTCCAAGCGACGATCTCACGGCTGCCCTTAGTGGGAGCGGTGGCGCCGGAGGCAGCGAATACCTCAACGGGAGTAGCCAGTTTGTCGAAGGTTCTGGTCGCGGGATCGCTTCCTAAGAGACCCGTGTTGTAGTCAGTATACTTGTAGGTAGTAGTTGTGATGAGCTCGCCGTTATCATCGTAGAAGTTAACGGTAGGCTGCAGGTTGTTTGCAGTGATGCCCAGCATCTGGAAGGTTGCGTTCTCGTTTGCGTTTGCGCGCTCAGCGTAAGCTGCATCCATGCCGTTGGGAGTGAGGTTAGTGAAGATCCAGAACTTTTCAGTGCTGATGAAGTCCTGAATACCGCAGGTGGCTATGTTTACGTAAACGTAGAAGTAGCCGTTTTCGGTGAAGGTCAGGTTGTAGTGACCGTTCTTCTGCCACCAGCTGTCCCAGGATGCGTTGTTGGTCTTCTTCTGGGTAGCGCCTGCGGCGGTGGTGCAGGTGTAGCCGATACCGAAGTTGTTAGCAACGACGGGGCTCTCAATACCGCTAAGCTTGAAGACGTAGGTAATACCGGTAGCGTTATTAAGAGCTACGTTGCCGCTCCACAACTCAAGACCGTCGGCGTTGAACTCAGTGTTCTGAGGATCCTTAGTGATGGAAACGGGGCTGCCGGACATCACTACCATAGTGTTTACGGTGTGGGTGCTCTCGTTCATCTGGAAGTATCCGCCGTAGGTGAGAGCAGTACCGCTTAAGGTAAGGGAAGTGGTTGCGGACATGTTAGCTACCGGCTTAACGGCAACGGTAGCGATAGTGCCATCCTTCTGGATAGGACCGCAGGTAACGTCGTAGCTACCGTCTGCGTCGGTATCAGCAGGGATGGTGATCTTGGTCTTGTCGTAGGTAACGGTTACGGTACCACCGGTGATGGTAGCGGTAGCGTCAGCCTTGATCTTAACGTCTGTGGTCTGACCTGCGAAGAGCTGAGCAGTATCGATGGAAAGATCAGCAGTTGCGTCGATCTCAACATCCTCGTCCTCGCCGTCGTCGGTGCCGGGTACGGAACCAACGGTGAAGGTACCGATGTAGTTAGCCTTCAGTCTGGAGTTCCAGGTACCGTCGTTTGCAAACTGGATACCGGTGTTAGCCGCATTGACCTTAAGGAATGCACGGTAGGAGCCGGTTGCGTTTGCGGGAAGGGTAAGTGTAACGTCGTAGCTGCTGGTGGAAGCGCTGTCCCATGAGTTAGCGTCAACGTTAACGGGGTAAACGTGCTCATTACCCATAAAGTCGATCAGGATGATCTGGGTAGTGGAGTCAAGTAAGAGGTTAGCAAAACCGGTGTTCTCAATAGTACCCTGCAGCTTAACGGTGTTAGTGCCGGAGGGAACCATGGTCTTCGCACTGCGGAGAACGAAGCGGTAGCCCATGTGGTCATACATGAACTTCTGCATATCGAGACCGTAGTAGGAGGAGTAGTCGGGCTTGCCTGCAAAGTCGGAGGTGGAGTAAAGGGTGTGTGCTTTTATCTCCTTGTAAAGGGTGATACCTACGTCACCGATGTTACGAAGGTAGGTCAGGTGAGAGTCGTACAGCTCCTTTACGAAGTCTGTGGAGTAGATCTTGGAGGCGGTCCATTCGGTAACGCCCTGTGCCTTCATATGCTCTACAGTGGTGGAAGCCATCTCACCGCCGTAGGGAACCTTTTTCTGGCTCTTTAAGAAGGCAATGCCGTTAGCACGGGTGAGGTTGTAGGAGCTTTCCTGATCGTCCCAGGGCTTGATAAAGGTGTAGCAGTCCTCACCGTCGCCCAGGTAACCGTCGTTAAAGAGGCCTAAGCGGGAAGCGGGATTGCTGGAAGCGAAGGGAAGCAGAGCCATAAAGTCACTTGCATAGTAGTCGAGATACTGGGTGATCCATACGGGATTACGAACGAGTACGGGTATGTCGTTGCCCAGGTTGTTGAGCCAAGCGTTTATCTGGTCTCTCTTGCGGTTTATCTGGTCGTCAGCGTAGGGAGAGGTATGCATCTCACCCCAGGGACCTACCATACCTGCCTCAACGGCCAAGATAACGTCGCTGTGGTCGGTCATAAGCTCGCCTAACTGCTGGATGTGGTAAAGAACCAGATCGAAGTAGGAGGGCTCACATCCTACGTAGTTGGAGTGTGCGTATGCGAAACGGGGAACCACTGCAACGCCCGCTGCTCTTGCATCGTTGAAGAAAGTGTCAAGAGTGTTAAGTGCTGCTGCGGTCAGGTTCATATTAACACCGCCAACCAGCTCGGGGTGGTCGGAAACGTGGATAAGGTTGTTGTCAGTGTTCTCTGCGTTGGGATCCTGATAGGAGTTACCCTTGGAGAATGCAGCCAGACCGATAACGGGGGAGACTAAGCCCGTGCCCTTAAGGTCGGAAGCAGAGTAAGGAACTAAGCCGTCAGCGGTTACCCTGTTAAGGGTACCGTCGGGGTTAAGCTCGTACTTTAAGTGGGTTGCCCAACCGCGTCCGGGGTTGGCGTCAAGAGAATCGATGGACTCTGTGTTGTCAATGCCGGAGTCTACCCAAACGTCAGCCGCAGTAGCGGTAACGGGGCAGATGCAGAATGCACTTACCAGCATTACAAGGCTTAAGAGCCAGGAAATTGATCTTTTAAAATTATTCATTGTTTCCTCCTTGTTATGCAGCCACGATCTCAGCTGTGATAGCTAAGAGGTCGGACTGGGAAACTTCGCCATCGCCGTTTCTGTCGGCGGTGAGCAGGTTGCAGGACGTCAGATTCCACTTACCGGTAGCACCGTTCTGAGCGATGTACTGAGCGACGATCTGAGCGTCGACGATGTTGACCGCGCCGTCACCGTTGATGTCGTTGGGAACGAGGCAGGGCATACCGCGGGTGATAGTGTCACCGCAGGCGCAAACGCCCTTCTGAGAGCCCTCCTTGGTGTTGGTGGGGGCGGTAACGGTCTCCCACTTGTGGTCGTGTTCGGTTGCGGTGCCGTAGTCGGTAACGGTGTGAGTTACCTTGCCACAGTCAACGCAGGTAGCGGTCAGGGTTCCGTCAACACCGCAGGAAGCGTCGTTGTTAGAAACGTAAGGACCCATATTGTGGTCAGCCGCATCGGGGCTTTCCTCCCAAACGGGATATACATCACAGTCGGTGTAGACTGCATCCATTACGTTGCCGCTCAGGTCTACCCATTCCTTGATCCTGTAGCAGTCGAGCTTGGGAGCCTTGATGCCGCTTGCCTCGAAGATGTCGGAGGCGGATACTAACTCGTCTTTAACAACACAGGAGGTTGCAGGGTTAAGGCCGTTAAAGTTAGTGTACTTATAGGGGACGGATGCGATAAGGGATCCGTCGCCGTTACGGAAGTTAACGGTTACCTCAAGGTTGTTTGCATAAACGGTCAACAGCTCGAAGGTAGCGTTAGCGTTTGTGTTGTTACGTAATGCCAGGGAAGCAAGGGTGGTTTCAGTGTCTGCCTTAGAGAAGATATGGAAGCCCTGGAACTTGGTGAAGGAAGCAACGCCTCCGACGGCAGCATTAATGTAGATATAGTAGTAGCCGTCCTTTTCGAAGGTCAGCTCGTGGTAATTGTAGTTATTCCACCATTCGTCCCAACCTGCGGAGTTATCTCCTACTGGCCTTTCGGTTCCAGTTGCTCTCAGGCCGGTGTAGCTGATACCGAAGTTGTTTGCAACAACGGGAGTAACGATGCCGTCTACCTTGTAGACGAGGGTCATACCGGTAGCATTTTCAAGAGCCACGGTGCCTTTCCAGAGGTCCTGCTTTGCGGGAAGGGTGGTGCCGTTGTTCTTGTTGATAGCCTGCTCGCCCTGACCGAAGAGAGGATTGATGTTAGCGATGTGGTCATACGCCTCTATCTCAAAGGGAGTAGAACCGATCTTAGCGGTACCGCTGAGGTTGATAGCGGTATTGCATGCAATGTTAGCGGTGGTTCTGTAGGTGAGTCTTCCTACGGTACCGTCTGCAGCAACACTGGAGTAATTAACGGTGATAACACCGTCGTTGTCGGTATCCTTGTGGAAGTAGAACTTGTTCATGTCGTACTTAACTACAACCGAACCGGAGGTGATACCGAGAGAGGTATCCGCTAACTTCAGGGTCAGCTTACCGTTTCTGCCTGCGCCCTCGGTGGAGAGGGTGGCAACGTAGTTGGTAGCAAGGGGCTTGTACTCAGCCATCAGGAAATCGGTAACAAGGGAGATAGCGGGTCTGCCGTAGTCGTCGGTCCAGCCTACGAACTCGTATCCCTCAACAGCGGGAGCGGTAAAGGGATGTGCGCCAACCTTGGTGAAGCCGATGTTGGTGCTGGTATACTTGTTGGGATTGTTTGTGTCGTAGTCTATACCCTTCAGTACACCCTCAGTGTAGGTCTGCGCGCCCTCACCTAAGATATCGACGTCGGCAAAGTAAGATACAGAACGGTCAAATGCAGGAGCACCCTCGATGATACCCATAAGAGCAAGCTTTGCATCTGTACCGCTCATAGTACCGTTTGCATCGTATGCTGCAGCGTCGATTGCAGCGGCGCCGAACATTGTGATAGCCTTGAACCCGCCGTTTTCGGGCTTATAGTTCCAAGCGATGGCGTTATCATCTGCTAATTTAGCGGTGATGATGTAGTCGCCTGCCTCGGGAACGTAGAAGGCATGGTTCTGAATGTTGTTGGAGCCGGTACCGAAGGAAACGATAGGGGTGCCGTCGGTGGTCGTGAAGCCGAAGCGAGTTCCTACCAGGTAGATAGGACTGGTCACGTCGGTAACACGTACCCAGAAGTTGACCGTTTTAAGGTCAGGGGTTTGCATTGCTGCGTTGAAGGTCCACATGTTGCTCGCCGCGGTACCTAAAGCCTTATACTCGACGTTGTCGGTATAGACTGTGTAGGCGTTGTCTGCAGCCGTAACGGGCAGCAGAGCTGTTCCTATAAGCGAGAGAACAGTGAGGACAGTCAGCACAGCTGAAAGTAGTCTCTTTGACATGTTACTTTCTCCTTTTGAAAATTTATTTAAGGGTTTTTGCGAACAAAATTAAGAGGTTTGAGCCCACGGCGGCAGGGGCGGGCATATCCCTGCCGCACCGCCGTGCCGCTCGGCGTTGTTTAACCGTTTTTCTGAAGGAAACGGTAGAGCATAGTCGCCATCTGAGCTCTGGTAGTGGTGTTTGCAGGCTTGATGACGGTCTTGCCACCCTCGCTCATACCGCCGACGAATGCGTTTTCGGGAGCGGTAGCCCACTTGAGAGCATCAAGTGCGTATGCGGAGACCTTGTATGCATCGTAGAAGGCAATGAGAGTGTTTTCCTCAGCTAAGGTAACGTCTATTTCCTTATACTGCGCATATCTATACAGGATGGTAACGAACTGCTCACGGGTGATAGCGTTGGTAGGAGCGAACTTAGTAGCGGTCACGCCGTTTACTATGCCCTCGCTGTACGCCCACTTGATGGCGTCGGTGTACCATGCGCCTGCCTTCACGTCAGAGAAGGGAAGGGTGATCTCGGAAACGTCGGGACTGCCCTCCATACGGTAGAGAACGGTAACGAACATGGCTCTGTCGGCCGTGCCGTTAGGAGTGAAGGTGGTAGCGCCCGTTCCGTTCATAATGCCCTTTACCAGCATATACTCCACTGCAGCACCGTAGTACTGAGAGAGGTTAAGGTCGCCGTAGGGGTTCTTGAAGGTCGCGTCGTAGACAGCGGTAACTGTGATGTCACCACAGATGCTTTCAATGGAAGCAACCTCGTCGCCTACGTACCAGTTGTTGAAGGAGTAGGTGTACCACTGGTCCTCCTCGCGGCTTGCCTCGGGAGCGGTCGCATCCTCACCGTACTTAACGGTCTCTTCCTTAAGGGTCGTGCCGTCGTGGTCAACGAAGGTGACCTTGTACTCACGCAGTGTACCCTTGAATGAGGGATATACGGTAAGGTCGCCGGTAACGTTCTCAAGGTCAACGGGGTTGCCCTCTGCGTCTACCCAGCAGTCGAAGGTGTAGTCGTACTGGATGTCAGAATCCTTAGTAACCTCGGGAGCCTCATCAGCGGCAGTTCCCTCGAATACTCTGTTCTCGACGGAAAGCACGTTTTCGCCCGCCTCGTCCATATATGTAACGGTAAAGTTACGAGTAACCGCATCAAACTCCGCTGTGTACACGATAGCCTCTGCGATAAGCGCACCATCGTTTAAGTCGGTAGCGGGACAAGCGGTTATATCCTTATCCCATCCTGCGAAGTCATAGGAATTCTTGTCGTCGGTAGCGCGGGCAGGGGTCTCACCCTTATATTCGGGGAGCACGCTCTCGGGGAGCACCTCGCTCTGAAGAACGGTGCCGTCCCAGTTATGGAACTCTACGGTGTAGAGGGAACGGAGGTCGGTCTTCTTATAGGTAGGATAAACGTCGCAGTCGCCGTATACGGCGTCAACGGGGTTACCCTCTGCGTCTACCCAGCAGTCAAATGCATAAGAGATCTTGGGGTGCTCGCCGTCCTTAGTGGGAGCGGTCTTGCCTGCCTTTGTGAGGATCTCTTCGGGGGAGAGGAGCTCTCCGTCCAGACGGGGCTTCATTCTGTTAGAAAGGCCTGTCACGTCGGTGTACTTGTGGGTAACGGTTGCGATCACGTTACCTGCCTCGTCGTGATAGGTGACGGTGGGCTGCAGGTTGCCTGCGGAGATGGCGAGCATCTCGAAGGTAGCGTTATCGTTAGTGTTATTGCGCTTGGCGAAGGAGTACTGTCCTTCACCGGTGTAGATCATAAACTTCTGTACGGAATCATACTGCACCATCTGGCTGGCGGCAATATTGATGTACATATAGAAGTATCCGTCCTCAGAGAAGGTGTAGTCGTAAAGCTTACCCATTCTCCACCAGGTGTCGCCGACGGAGTTTTCGTTTACCTCACTGGTGCCGTCGGTCTTGGTACCGGTGTAGGCAATAGCGAAGTTAGCGATATTGATGGGGGTCTTTACGCCGTCCAGTTTGTAAACGAAGGTGATACCGTCAGCACCGTTGAGCTGTACGTCGCCTGTCCAGAGGCTCTGGTCAACGGTAGAGGTCACGCCGTCGTTCTTACCTATTACAACTGCATCGCCGTCGAGGTAAGCGACCTGGGTTACCTTGCCCTCTGTGGGAAGGATGACGATATCGCCATCGGCGTTTGCGGCGCTTCCCCCTACCTTAATTACGGTAGAGAAGGAGGAGTCCTCAACGCCGGTGAAGTATACGGTACCGACTGTGCCGTCCTCGGCTACGCTGTCAAAGTCGAAGCTGACCTTGCCGGTCTTGTCGGGGTCTGCCTCTGTTGCGAGGAGCTCCGCGTCGTAGCTAAGCTCAACGGTACCGGAGGTGATACCAATCGCCTTGTCAGCCACCTTAACGGTAACGGGGGTGCTAACGCCGGAGATAAACTGTACTAACTCTAATGCGTAGGAGCTGGGAGCGTTTTTGTAATTGGCAGTAAGACTGTCTGTTACTAAGGGGATAGAGTGATTGCCGTCCTCGTCCACCCAGTCAACGAATTCCTTGCCTGCCACCTCGGTAGCGGTGTAGGGAGCCACGACCTTTTTAAAGCCAAGGGCCTTGTCTGTATAAAGGTTTGGGTTGTTGTTGTAATTCACTCCGATCAGGGTGCCGTCCTGGTATGTAGCCGCGGCAGTTCCCAGGGTGGTGTCGCCGGAGGTGTAGGTTGCCTGGGCGCTGAGGTCGAGCTCGCCCTCGAAGATACCCATCAGAGCAATGCTTGCGCCGGAGTTTGTAAAGGTCTTGGATGCATCGTATGCAGCGGCATCGGTTGCTGCTGTACCGAACAGGGTAACGGTATCGAAATAACCGTTTTCCTCCTTCCAGTCCCAGGCCAGTCTGCTGTCCTTGATAGAGATGGTGATGAAGTAATCGCCGTCCTCTGCAATGTAGAAGCCGTGGTTCTGAATGTTGCTGGAGCCTGTACCGTGGGTACTGAAGGCAGTGCCGTCGGTAGTAGTGAAGCTGAAGCGCGTTCCGATAAGGTATATAGGAGCGCTTACGTCCTTAACGTGTACCCAGAAGGTGATCTTCTGGAGGTCTTCTGTCTGCAGGTCGATCTCTCCACTCCAGACAGTAGCGGCACTTGTGCTGAGCTTAACGTACTCGCAACTGTCATTAAGGGCGGTGAAGGTGTTATCTGCCGCACTCACGCTAAAGCTAAAGAGCGTGAGTACGGTAACTACAGCAAGAAAGGCTGAAAATATTCTGTTTTTCATCATTATTCCTCCTTATGCTGTCTTCATAATAAATCTGTAGAGTATGGTAGCCATCTGAGCACGGGTGGTGCCTGCGGTAGGCTTAAGATAGGTCTTCTTACCTTCTACTATACCGTTCAGGTAGCCGTAGGTGTCGCAGGTAGCCCACTTAAGAGCCGACTGCGCCCACAGGCTGGTGGTCTTCCAGTCATCAAACTGCTTGAGGCTGGTGAGCTTAGGATAGCTGGTATCAAAGAACTTGATAGACTTTGCGTAACGGTACAGAATGGTTACGAACTGCTCGCGGGTAACGGTAGTGTTAGGAGCGTATTTGGTCTCGCTGACGCCGTTTACCACGCCGTTAGAGTATGCCCAACGGATCGCGTCGTAGTAGTAGTCGCCTTCCTTAACATCGGTGAAGGGAAGGGTAACGTCGGAAACGTCAGGGGACTTCTCCATACGGTAGAGAACGGTTACGAACATGCCTCTGGTCGCCATTGCGTTGGGAGAGAAGGCAGTGCTGCTGGTACCGTTCATGATACCGTTGATAAGCAGGTACTCAACTGCGTCGCCGTAGTACTGATTTAAGTTGATATCTTCATAATCATGAAGGAAGATTGACTTAAAGCGTGCAAAAACGGTAATATTACCGGAGATGGAAGTGATATCCGCCTTGTTACCTGCTTCGTCGTACCAACCTTCAAATACGTAAGAATGATGCTCGGTCGTAGCCTTAGTCATCTTAGGAGGTCTTGCGGGTTCACCGAAGGAAACGCCCTGAGCGATGATGGTAGTCCCGTCTTCGTTCTTAAAGGTTACTACGTAGTCGCGGAGCTTGCCGGTGTAGCTTGCGTAGACAGTGATATCTGAGGTGATATTTGTTAAGCTTACTACCTTGCCGCTTGCGTCCTTCCAGCCGTCGAAGGTGTAGTCGTACTGAGCGTCGGAGGGCTTCTCGGGTGCGGGCACGTCCTCTATCGCTGCTCCCGGAGCTATGTGCAGGATCTCACCCAGCCAGGTGGTCGTGTCCTCAGCCATGAAGGTAACGTTGTAGGAGAGATCGATCTCCTCGTACTGCGCGGTGTAGGTAGCCTCACCGTCAACAGCCACGATATCCTTGTCCCAACCGATGAATCTGTAGCTCTTGGTAGCGGTAGAAGCCTTCTTGGGAGTAGGACCGGGAAGGACGGGGATCTCGCCCTCGGGCATGCTGAACTTACCCAGCTCGCTTCCGTCGTAGTTGAGGAAGGTTATGTCATAGTAGGGACGAAGGTCGGTCTCCTCATACTGTGCGTATACGTTCGTTGCCCTGTAAACGTTCTCTACGGGCTCGCCGTTTTCGTCTACCCAGCCGAGGAACTTGTACTGTAAGTACCAGTGCTCGGAGGTCTTCTCAGGTACGGGCATACCCGATGCCTCGTAAATATAGTCAGCGGATACCAGCTTGCCTATCATAACGTAGTCGGGATCAGCCTTGGGGGTGTACGCGTACTCGCAGGAGTAGATAAGCTTGCTTCCGTCTTCGTTATAGAAGTTAACGGTAGGACGCAGGTTATCTTCAACCATAGCGAGCAGGGTGAAGGTGGCTTCCTTGTTGGGGTTGTCGCGGTTTTCACCGTTTCCTCCGATGCCGGCGGTGTCAAGCTCGTACTTGTTGGGCTCGAAAATGTTAAGGTTGCGTATCTTAGCGAACATATGTCCGTCGATACACTTGCTATTAAGATAATGATAGTAGTAGCCGTTTTCCTTAAAGGTAAGGGCTGCTGCGGAGGTATCGCCGATCCATCCGCGTGCCCAGTGAGAGGTGTACTGCTCTCTGCCCTGCCAGTCTACCAGGATCCAGAAACGGTCAGCTACGATGGGCTTTTCAATTCCGTTCAGCTTGTAGACCATGGTGACTCCTGCGGAGTTATCGAAGGGGATTGCGCCGCTCCAGAGTCTTTGCTCTCTGGGCTTGCTTCCGTCCTCACCGTTGCTGTTGATGATGACGTCCTTGGGGTTCTCTATGAATGAACCGGGCTGTTCGCCTGTTATTTTGAAGGTGACGTTGGATGAACGCAGGCGTACGTCCGAGCCGGAGGTGTTTACCTTTCCCTCGATGGTGAAGTACGCTAAACCGGTTCTGTTAGGAATGGTGTTGAATCTGATCTTACCCACAGTTCCGTCAGGCTGAACCTTGTTGAAGCTGATGTTTACCTTGCCGGCGCTTCCTGCGTCGGTCTTTACGCGGCTTTCGTTGTAGTAGACGGTAATAAGGCCGGAAACTATACCGAGATCTGCAGAGGGAAGCTTGAGGTAAAGCTCAACGTCCTGAGCGCTCATAGGGATCTCGTGCGTATAGTTGCCGTTCTCGTCCTTTGCCACCAGATCCAGCTGAGTGGGGATGGGACCGTACTTGGTATACAGGGTGTCAGCTAACATAGGAAGTGCGGAAACGCCGTTGACATCTGCCCAGCCGATGAAGGATTTGCCTACGGGCTCCACGGAGTAGGGGTATACCACACTTTTGAAGGTAACACCGCGCAGTGCCTGTCCGTCATAGTGATAATTGTTTATGGCTATGGGGGTGTAGTCGGTGTACTCTGCGACTGTCTCGCCCAGCTTTGTCTCGCCGTCGTACCAGGTAACACTGGTATCGAAGTTGGGCTGTCCCTCGATGATACCGACCATGGATGCACGTGCGCTTACAGCGGTGCGAGTGCCGTCCTCGTCGTATGCCGCAGCCTGTAAGCCGCGGATACCGAAGTCGGAAACGCTAGTGAATCCTCCGCCGTCGTTCTTGTAGTTCCATGCAATATTGGTAAAGCCCGGTGTTGCAGAGTCGTTTAAGTGAACGGAGATGGTATAGTCACCGTCCTCGGTTACGAGAATAGCCTGATTCTGCAGATTATAGGAGCTTGTGTACTTGGTATGGAAGGAGTCTGTTCCTGCGCTTCCGACACGCTCGGTCGTGAAAGCGAAGGTCGCTCCCGTAAGGTAGAAGGGCTCGGTAACGTCAGTGACCTTTATCCAGAAGGTCAGATCACGCTGCTCGGGAGAGGTGATGCTGACGGCATCGGTCATGATAGGGGTGGTTTCGGTAGTTAACTGTATTGCATCTCCGTCTACGGGGTGAAAGGAGATGGCAGGCGGTGTCTGCTCCACGTCCTCATCTGCGATTATGGCGAGAGGCAGCATAGAGAACACCGTCAATATAGATAATAATAAGGAGATTATTCTTTTATTCATCTTTATCCTCCTTAAAGTTTAATGAAACGCATAATGATCTGCGCAAGCTGTGCGCGAGTAGCACCTGCGCGGGGAGCAAGGATGACCTTGCCGCCGGAGGTAGTACCGCCGATAAGTCCTTCACCGTTTGCCCAAGCCATAGCATCGGTAGCATATTCGGAAACGTCCGAAGCATCGGGGAAGGAGGACAGATCATTCTTGTTATCGGTGTTAAGACCGATGGTGGGTGCATATCTGTAAAGGATGGTGGCAAACTGCTCACGGGTAATAGCGCCGTTGGGTGAGAAGGTAGTAGCGGAAGTGCCGTTTACTACCTGGTTGTTGTATGCCCACTTGATAGGTGCTGCATACCACGCGTTTTCTGCAACGTCGGTGAAGGGCGTATCCTCCATCTCACTAACGTCGGGTGAGCCCGCCATACGGTAGAGAATGGTAACTATCATAGCTCTGGTAGAGCTGCCGTTGGGGTCAAACTTGGTAGCGGAAACACCGCCCATGACCTTACCGCCTGCCTCAGAGGTTACGAAGTCAACTGCCTCTCTGTACCATGCGCCGTCTGCAACGTCCTCGAAAGCACCCTTGTTAAGCTGCTCGAAGCTCTCTACGTTGCCAGCGCCCTCGCCCTCAACGGTGAAGGAGCCGACGTAGTTAGCGCCGTAGGTCTCGTTCCAGATACCGTCGTTTGCGATGTGTACGGAGGTGGAAACGGGTGCGGCATCATTATAATAGTTGTGAGCAAAGCGGATATACGCCTTGTAGGTGCCTGCTGCGTCGGAAGGAACTGCTAAAGTGATATCATAATCACCCTTGGTAGCGCTCTTGTACTCAGAAGGATCTATAGAAAGGGGCACAAATGATGCGTTTCCTGCTTCGTCTATCAGGATGAGCTCGCTCTTAAGAGAGAAGAGCATATGGCCAAAGCCTACGTTCTCTATAGTACCGCGGAGCTTCACGGTGTCTCCGGGAAGGGCAGCGCCCGTGGTCTCCGCCTTGCGGAGCACGAAGCGGTAGCCCATATGGTCGTACGTAAACTTGCGCAGGTTCTGTCCGTAGTATGCTGATACGTCGGGCATTCCCTCAAAGGCGTATGAACTGTCGAAGGTGAGACGTTCCATCTCGCTAAGTAACAGATGACCTTCTTCAATTATATTGTGAAGATAACACAAATGAGTTTTATATAATTCCTCTACTATAGTGGTCTTATAAATAGGAGAGGGGGTTTGAGCGGCGTCACCGTTCATCATGTAGTCAAGGGTTCCGTAAGCGGCCTCACCGCCGTAAGGGTGATTCTGACCCATAAAATCAAGGAGTTCCAGTGCCTGATAACGGTAAATATTGAAGAGCGCCGGTTGGTCGGGATGAGCCCAGGTGTAGGTATCCTCGCCGGTTAACAGATAACCGTCGTTGAACATACCGATACGGTAGAAGGGGTCGTTCTCGCTAAGAGGCAGAGTCTTCATAAACTTCTCACCGGTTATGTGATAGTACTTGGTTATATAAGTAATGTTTCTGATAAGCAGACTGATTTCGGGATCGAGATACTTGAACCATGTATCCATAAAGAATCTGATGTCTTCCTCTGATGTATAGGGGGTGGAGTGCATCTCGCCCCAGGGGCCGAGGATACCGGCTTCAACGGCTATTATAACATCCTTGTATTCATTTATTATCTCGCAGATCTGCTCCATATGTCTTGCGATCCAGCGGATGTCGTCCGGCTCAGCACCGACGATACCAACTCCGCGACCGTCGTGCACGTAGGCGGGAGCGTAGCCGAAACGGGGAATGAGCACGCAGCCGTTCATTCTGGCTGCCTCAAATTCAGCACGGATAGCGTCAAGGGCCTCCTCCGTTATATCCATATTCTCACCGCCGACCAAGGAGGTGTTTTCCGATACGGGATAGTAACCTGCGCCTCCGTTCGGCGGCTCATAATCACTGCCTGAAGAAAACTGCGCAAGGCTGTACATAGGACAAGCGATGCCGTACTCGTCAAAGCCCGTAGGTGCTTTGGAAGCTGCATACTCGATTTTGCCGTCGGGATATACGGTCCTCCATACGGGAGGAGCATAGCCTCGACCGGGATTGCGGGGGTAGGTCTCGGTAGATTCGGTGTAGTTGATACCCGAGTCCACCCATTCCTCTTCGGCGCTGACAGTGAAGGTCATTATTCCCACCGTCATAACGGCGGATAATGCCAGAGCACCGAAGCGTTTTGCAAATGAAGCGAATTTCTTACTCATTTGTGCCTCCAATAAGTTTGAATAGATTTTGTAAACACTCTTCCGTGGCGTCGTAACCGCCCTCGGAAAAGTCCGAACCTTTGGGATGTACTAAAAGATCGTCGCTGATAGCGATCTTTTTGCGGTAGTGGGTCTCCATTACGAGATACCCGTCGTAACCGTCCTCTTTTAGTGCGTTATACTGACCTATAAAGTCAAGCTCGCCGGTGCCGAAGGCTACGCCCTCGGTCTTGCCGTCCGTATTTACTGCGTCCTTCAGGTGAACGTGAGCCACCAGGCCGCGCATATACCCGTATCCGTCGGGGAAGGGTATCTCGCCCTCGGGAGAGTAAAGGTCGTTGCCGGGGTCCCACAGTCCGCGGACGTAAGGGCTGTCCACAGCCTTTATCACCTCGGCGAGGGTTTTTCCGCAGGAAGCGTTAAGCGTGGGGTCGCTTTCTAAGAGAAGTTTAACGTTTTCTTCCTTTAATATATATATGATACTGCGGATGGCTTCTACTATGTCGGGCAGCTCCGCTCCCTTGAAGAAGGTGAAGCCGCGGATGTTGTCCGTTCCCAGCTCGTGAGCGAGTTTTATACACTTTTTCAGTATCTCAGTGTGAGCGGCAACGTTTTCTTCCGTAAGATCGCACTTGAAAACAGGTGCGCTGATGCCACAGCAGCCGAGACCGTATTTTTTCATAGCCGCTTTTATCTCGGCTACGTCCTCTTCGGTCAGCTCGTGAGGCGCGCGGTCGTTGACCGAACGTATCTCAATGGCGTCAAGGTTGTATTTTGCCGCCAAGGACGCCGCTGTGTCGATGTTTTGAGATATTTCGTCTGTAATTACTGCGATTTTCATATCTTCCAGGTTCCTAACTCGATCTCCTTGCCTTCCTTAACAGAACGCTCGATGGCATCGATGATCTCGATGGGCTTTAAGAGCTTGTGCAGGGAGATGGGCATCTTCTTTTCATTCAACATACGCATCATATTATCAACACCCAGGGCAGTAGCCGCGGAAATGTCCATTTCAACGGTCTTACTGCGGTCGGTGCCGTATACGGTGATGAAGTAGTGGCTCCACTCAGCTACGAAGTTCAGAGTGACCTGAACGTCCTCGTAGTTAACGATGACAGAGAGTCTGTCGCTCTTAACGGCAGATGCCACCAGACTCTTGGGCTCGTAGCCGTAGAGTTCCAGCATCATCTCAACGATGTGAGAGCCGTAGAAGAAGAGACCGTCGTACTGGCTGGCCATATCACCTGCGAAGTTCATGGTACCGCCGAGGATGGTGCCCAGACCGCCGCTCTTCATCTGACTCTGCAGAGCCAGGATATCGTAGCAGAACTTAACGTTGGAGCCGCCTGTGATGAGGGCGCCGGACTTCTTCTGTGCTTCGATGAGCCTTATAGCATCCTCTTCGGTGGTGCAGATGGGCTTGTCGATCCAGCAGGGGATACCCGCTTCAACGAAGGGGAGAATGTCGCCTACGTGCAGAGAACCGCTTCTGCAAACGGTCATAACTGCGTCAACGGTGCCGAAAAGCTCCTTGGGGTCGTCGATTATTTTTTCGATGTGACCTGCCTCTGCTACCTCTTTGGTGTGCGCGGGGTCGTCGCCTCTGCCGTAGATGGCAGTAACGCGAGCATCGTACTTGTAGTTGCCGTTTTCGTCGGGGATGTTGCAGAGCTTTGCAACGCCGAGAGCGTGAGTGTTATCGGAACCTATTATACCTATCTTATACATAGTGAATCTCCTTTTTTACATAAGATCTCCGAATTCCTTCGGTGAGCACCCCTCGTGCTTTTTGAAGGTACGGGTAAAGTTGGCGTAGTTGTGGAAGCCGGACAGTGTGCAAGCTTCCTTGGCACTTTTACCGAGGTAAAGATGCTTTTTGGCTTCGGTCAGCTTGCGCAGTATCAGGTACTGGCTGACCGTCATGCCTGTCTCTTCCTTAAAGAAGCGGTTTAGGTAGTCTTTGTTTACGCTGATGTTATCAGCGATGTCGGCTACCGTTGCGGTCTTGAACTGAAGCTCGATCATCTTCATTGCCTGATCGGCGTAGGAGAGTCGGTCTTCGTTTAAGTACTCGTTAGCCTTACGGTTTTTGAGTACTCCTCCGATGAAGTCGAGGATCTCTAAGAAGAGGGAAACGGTCAAAAGCTTTTCCTCTCGCTCTTCCAAGGAATTATACCGTTCTATCATCTTGAGGAACTGCTCGTGTTCTTCAACAGTGAGGGTGGCGACGCAGGGCGGGGCATCCTGCTCCTGCTTGAGCCAGGAAATGGACTCTGAACCGTGGCAGAGCATATCCACCAACTGGAGTACGCTTTCATCTATATTAATGATACATCTTTCGTACTCTACGTTGGGCTTCACCAGCACCTTGTGCGCCTGCACCTTTGGAATGACGATAAGGTCTCTGGCGCCGCACTTGTAGAAGTTGCCGTTTACCATGTACCCCTTTGCGCCGCTGATATTGTAGTATATCTCATAGTGGCTGTGCAGATGGGGAACGAAGATAAAGGGAACCTCGTTTTTGTTGTGGCAGATCTCGATGTCTTTCGTGAGACCTTTGTATTCAGTATCAATGTTACCTGTCATATACTGTTTCTCCGGCTACTATAGTAGCTTTTACAGTGAGATCACCGTCAAGGATGACGATGTCTGCGTCGTATTCGGGAACGAGCTCACCCTTGCCCTTCAGTCCTACTATCTTTGCAGGAGCGTAGGAGGCCATGGTGACCGCATCCTCCAGGGGTATCTTCGCACCGTCCACCACGGTACGGATGAGCCTGTCGAAGAAGGCAACACTGCCGGCAAATGCGGTTCTGTCAGGGAGCTTTGCAACGCCGTCCTCTATGATGACTCTGAGGCCGTCCTCCATTGAGCCGAGCACGGTCTCTATGCCGTCGGGCATACCCGCGCCTCTCATGGAGTCGGTAATGAGTGCGGTGTTGTCGGCGCCCTTGATCTTGTATACCAGTCTTACCATGTCGTAGGGCAGGTGGGAACCGTCTGCTATTATCTCTACGGTTATGTCGTCGTAGAGGTATGCAGCCTCTACGATACCGCCGTATCTGTATGCGTTCTTTCTGTGAACTATACTGGTGGCGGAGTAAAGATGAGTAATGTGTGTAAATCCGTAGTCCTTGACCTTGGCAACGCACTCGCTGTTTGCATCACTGTGTCCGATGCAGGGCAGGATGCCTTTCGCCGTTATCGCCTTTGCGAAGCCTTCGGCTCCGTCAAGCTCGGGGGCGCCGGTCCAGCGGATTATGTCGTCGCTTTCTGCCAGGATGGTGTTGTACTCCTCGGGTGTAAAGGGGCGGAGCATCTTCTCGTCCTGGGCGCCCTTCTGTGAGGGAGCGAAGTATGGGCCCTCGAAGTGTATGCCGGGCATATTGGCACCCACATACTTCGTCTTTTTAACTTCCTTGAAGGTCTTAAGCGCCTTCAGCATACTTTCGGTGGTGCTGGAGGTCACGGTGGGGAGCAGGGTAGTCGTGCCGTGCTCTGCGTGGGCCTTGGCTATGGCGTGGTACGCCTCCACCGTATTGTCGAGGAAGTCGTATCCCGCACCGCCGTGGGTGTGGATATCGATGAAGCCGGGACAAACGTATGCGCCTTCGGCCTTTATCTCTTTGTCGTATGGCTTTGGGTCTTTGCCCACGTACTTGATCTTTCCGCCCTCGTAGTATACGTCTGCGGGAAAGGATTTTCCGTGGGTGACGACCGTTCCGCCGCTGATTTTTGTGATCATGGTTTGTACCTTACAGAAGGCTGCTGCTGTCCGCATCACAGTAAAGGATAGCGCCATCCTTCTCTCTTAGGATGGTAGCGGGGCACTCGGTGGAGATGTCTCCCTGCAGGGTGCGCTTTACTGCCCCTGCCTTGGTGATAGCAGGGACAACGCAGAAGTGTCTGTTCGCGTTCATAAGGGTGGGGATGGTGAGGGTCAGTGCGTACTTGGGCACCTGGTCGATGTTTTCGAAGCAACCGTCGTTTACCTGCTGCATTCTGCACTTCTCGTCAAGTGCTACGATCTTTACCGTCTCAGGGTCGTCGAAAAGAGCAACGTGGGGATCGTTGAAGGCGATGTGTCCGTTTTCGCCGATACCCATACATACGATGTCTATTTCTACTGCATTGAGCAGAGCGGAGTATCTGTCGCACTCTGCCTGAGCGTCAGCAGCACCGGGGTCGATGAGATTGACACTCTTGAAGGGCTTCAGGTTGAATATGTATCTCTCGAGGAATCTGCTGAAGCACTGGGGTGCATCAGGGGAAAGGCCGATATACTCGTCCATATGGAAGGCGTTGATGCGCTCCCATTCGATCCCCTCTTCCTCGCAGAGGTATTTCAGCATATCGTTCTGTGAGGGGGCTGCGGCGAAGATCATATTGATCTCGTCCTTTTTTGCTAAGGCCTCCTTGATGGCTGCCGCAACGTCCTTTGCGGCTGTTTTGCCCATCTCGTCTCTGGTATTGTCTATCTTCACGGTGAGCTTGTCTTTGGTGATGATGTTATTTTGTGCGTATGTCATAGTTTTCCTCTCAAAAAGGTATAATTTCTCACATATATTTTACAAAAAAAACGATGTTTTGTAAACGGATTTAAGCAAAAATGTCGTATTTCGCATACTAACAAAAATGGGCTATTTGAACAGTATAAAAAACCGCTTTATCGTATAAATGAAAAGCGGTTTTTTACGTTATTCTTTAGTTAATGTCAGTGCTTCTTCCACGGTATTTGCCGTTACCTCGTATGTCCTGCCGTCGATGATCTTCATATACGGTTTTCCAACGGACGTGGGCATCAGAGCGCGCTCGATGAGCTCCACACGCAACGTAAACGGCGTTGGAACTTTCAGAGTTTGCATCTTGTCTATGTTTGCGATAGCTTCCTTGGTCTTTTCCGCTATGAGCTTGTGAGCTTTTTTCACGGGCATAAGCATAGCGCCACCCCAGGTGAGTCCTTTTTTGACCTCGGCGGTTTCAGCCCACGGAATAATATTTTTTGCTTCGTCGCAGGCCTTATCGTCACCGGTCACCAGGATGATGGGCTTGCCGTATATGCCCACACCTACGGCGTTCATACCTATCTCACCTATCTTCTCGCCGTCCAGCCAATAGTTCTGTACACGCTTTGACATATAGGTGTGCTCGAGCACGGCGCCCTCTACACCTGCCATAGCGTGATAGCCCAGCAGTATAACTGCGTCACAGTCCTCAAGGCCCGCATAAATGTTGTCACCGGCTCTGCCGCAGATGTAATAGTCTGCCTCGTCGGTGAGCCTTTCCTGCAGTATCATATTGGCACCGCCGTGTCCGTCGCGGACGTATACCTTGTCCGCGCCCGCTTCCTTGCATGCGTGAACGCAGGCGTTGATCTCCTCGGTCAGCAGACTGCGGCCCTCCATATAACGGCTGCTTCCCTCAAGGATCTGGTCACTTGAGAAGATACCGCTGATTCCTTCAGAGTCTGTCATAATATAAATGTTCATAACTTTAACCTACCTGTGTGTTAGTAACTCTATTCTATCACTTTGCGTTAACTTTTTCAACACAAAAGTAATAATTTTACAGGATATCGTTTTTAGCAATATCATCCGACAGAGGAAAATCTACCCAGAAGAGACTGCCTTCGCCTACCGTGCTGCTGACTCCGTAGTATCCGCTGTGTCGGAGCATTATTTCTTTAACTATAGACAGACCGAGACCCGAGCTGCCGGTGGGTCTTACGGTGCTGTCCGCCTTGTAGTATCTTTCCCAGATATCCTTTAGGTTTTCTGCGGGGATGCCTTCGCCGTTATCCGCTACGCAGAGCCTGCCGTAGTCGCCGATTCGCATAACGCTTACGGTGACGTTTCCCGTTTTTGGGGTATGGTTTACGGCGTTTGCCACAAGGTTATAGATCACCTGCAGGACGCCGGTTTTGTCTGCGTCAACGATGACCTCGTCTTTTTCGACAAAGGAGAGCTTACACCTTTCCGTCATTTTATCAAACCGTGAAAGGGTCTCTTTTGCAAGAGAAGCCAGGTCAAGGGGCTCCCTGGTCATCTTCTTTGTTCCCGCGCGGAGCTTGGAAAGGTCAAGCACGTCGGTGACCAGAGTGCTCAGTCGCTCGGTCTCGTCGATGATGATCTGTAGGTTCTCGGGGGTGTTCTCCTCGGGTATGTCTCTCATTATCTGGCTGTAGCCGGAGATCATGGTAAGAGGAGTTCGTATATCGTGGGAGATGTTGGCGATAAGCTCCTTTTGCAACAGGTCTGTTTTTTGCAGTTCGTCTTTGGCGTAGTTAAGGGTATCCGCCAGTTGCGCTATCTCAGACGAGCCGCCGCCCTTGAAGGTGTGGGCGTAGTCCCCCTCTGCCAGGGCTCTTGCTCCCTTGGTGATGGATATTATCGGCTTTGTGATCATCCTCGACAGTATCAGGGTCAGCACCAGGGATAGGAGTATCATGATCAGTGTCACGTATATAAGCATGGTGTTCATGGTATCCAGAGTGGCACCCACGGGTACTATTACGGAGTTCAAAAGGATTATGATCGGATATCCGTTATGGGTGGCTTTTGCAGTCAGGATAGCTACGTCGTCCCTGCCGAACTCGGAGAGGTAGAGGGTGGGCTGCTCGTTGTTAATAGCCTTTGCATAAAGCTCGGAGATAACTCTTGTGCTTTCTCTGTGGATCACGCAGTCGTTGGTGACCACGTCTACGGAGATCCTTTCAAAGTCTCTGTGCGGGGAGTCGACTATCACGCAGACTCCGTATTTTTTTGCGGTGCTTTTGACCTCGGAGGCGAAGTCCTCCGAGTCTGTGCTTGCTAAGATCTCGTGTACGGCGCTTTTTATCTCACTTACCTTTTTCGAGCGGTATATGGGCTCGAGGAAAAGGTTCTGCGTCATCCATACGGTGAGTATTGACAGCGCTGTGAAAACTATCATGCATATAAAAAGCTTGGTGCGTATACTGCTCTTTCTTCTTTTAGCCATTGAAGCGATACCCCGTGCCTCTAAGGGTTACTATAAGAGAACTGTAGTTGCCGAGAGACTTTCTTAAAAGCTTGATGTGTGTGTCCAGGGTGCGTTCATCCCCGTTGAAATCAAATCCCCATACGTTTTCTATCAGCGTATTTCTTGAAAGGGCGACTCCTCTGTTCCGTATCATAAAGAACAACAGGTCGTATTCTCTTGGGGATAGAGCAACTTCTTTTCCGTCTACGGTGACTCTCCGCGCATTTTCATCCACGGTCAGTCCCTCGTAGGTGAAGTTTCCGTCCGCTTTTCTTGAGCCTGCGGTCCTCTTGATGATAGCGTCCGCACGGAGCATAAGCTCCTTTACCGAGAAGGGCTTTACCACGTAGTCGTCCGCGCCTGCCCTAAAGCCGCCGATACGGTCGTCCTCTTCGCCCTTGGCAGAAAGGATCAGGATAGGGACGTCAGAGCTTTCCTTGATCCTTTGTGCGGCGGATATGCCGTCAAGGACGGGCATCATAATATCCATTATGATCAGATCATAACGGTTCTTTTGGCATTTTTCAACTGCCTCGGCTCCGTTTGCGGCCTCGGACACGTCATAGCCGGAGAATTCGGCGTATTTTCTTATAAGGGTGCGGATGGCGCCCTCGTCATCCACCACTAAAATATGATGTCTCATAATAACCTCAAAAAGGGGGACGCGCCCCCTTTTTAATCAGATGATCTTCGTTTTATGCTGACAGCTCCACCAGCTCGAGCTCTACACGTACCAGCTTACGGTTTCTGGATACTGTCACCGTGACCGTGTCACCGATCTGGCATTCGGCAAGAGCCGCCGCCAAGTCGGTTTGAGTGGATACTGTGATGTCGTTGAATGCAACTATCAGGTCGCCGTATTCGAAGTTGCCGCGCTCGTCCTCGACGATATATACACCGTAGTCGGTGATATACCTGTAAAGGGGCTCACCGCGGAACTCGTGGTAGTTAGAGGAGGTTACCTCACTTACCTTGACACCCAGAGCAGGTCTGCCTGTGACGTGACCGTTCTCCAGGATATCAGTGGCTATTTCCTTTGCGGTATCTATGGGAATAGCAAAGCCGAGTCCTTCAATATCGCTTCCCGTGCTCTTTGCATTGACGACTCCAATGAGTCTGCCGTTAACGTCAAAGAGTCCGCCGCCGGAGTTGCCGGGATTTATGGCTGCATCCGTCTGTAAAAGGGTCATCTTGACGCCGTCGATGCTCACTTCTCGGTCAAGAGCTGAGATGTAGCCGATGGTGACCGTTCCGCCGAGCTCACCTAAGGGGTTGCCTATGGCGATGGAACGCTGACCCACCAGCAGGTCGGAGCTTGTGCCGAGAGTAGCGGCAGGGAGATCGTTTGCTTCGATCTTGATCACGGCGATATCAGTCTGCGCATCAGCGCCGATAAGTGTCGCCTCGAATTCTTCACCCGCTTTCGTACGTACGGTCAGGGTGTCTGCGCCCTCTACTACGTGGTTATTGGTGATGATGTACCCGTCTTCGCTGATGATGACGCCGCTGCCTGCACCCTCGGAAACGTAGTTACCGATAAAGTAACCGTAGGAGACCTTCTCGGTACGTATCTCTACAACGGTCTTAGATACGCTGTCTATGATGGAGGTCAGGTCGCCTTCTTTAATGTCAGCTGTAGGGTCGTTGGTAGATTGGTTTATGATCACTTCGGACTTGCCGCCGCTATTTGCCGTGCCGTTGCCCTTACCGTTATCGGAAGCATCCTCGCCGAAGAAGTGCTTGTACGCATATGCGCCGCCAAAGCCGGACGCCGCGCTGAGAAGGATGCAAACAAGGCAAAGGGAAACGGTAAAGAGTATACCGGGACGCGCCTTTGCGGGCTTTGTCGCCTTGGGCGGTTCGGGAGCGGAGTAGTAACTGCTTAGGTAGGGTGTAGCCTTTGGCGCGGCATATGGATCACTGTCTGTGTTGGCAGAGGATGCCGCTTGAGGGGTGGGGGCTGCAGCGTAAGTCGGGCCGGGCTGACTTACCGCAGGCTCGTCATTTTTTTGGGGGGCAGCGCCCGATTCATTTGCAGGGGAGGGGGCGGGTGCGAAATTTTCCTGTTCGTTCGCTTGCGTCTGTTCTTTATTTTCGTCAAACATTATTGATTACCTCCGTAATTAAAGTATCACTATGGTATGAGTATACCCTATTTGTGTGACGGTTTTATGAAAAAGAGTATTATTTTACAGAGAAAACGTATTTTGTCTCGCTTTTGAAGATATCGCCCTTTTTAAGCACGCAGGAGGGGTACTCAGGGTGATTGGGGGAATCCGGCCAAAGCTGTGTTTCAAGGCATAGGGCTGTACGCTTTTCCTGGTGGACGCCTCCGCGCATCAGAGGATGGTCAGCGTCCATAAAGTTGCCTGAATAAGCTTGTATGCCGGGCAGGTCGGTGTACACGTCCATTCGCAGTCCGCTCTTGTCACCGATAAGATAAGCCACCTGGCGCATACCTTCACCTTCGGGGATGAAGTTATGGTCGTAGCCTGCTCCTGCCTTCAACTGAGGATGGTCGTCGTTGATTCGCTTTCCGATGGTCGTTGCTTTTCGAAAATCAAAGGGAGTCCCCTCTACCTCTTCGGGCTTTCCGAGGGGGATAGAGCTCTCGTCGATCGGCAGATACTTATCGGCGTGAATGCACAAAAGGTGGTCGAGCACCGTACCTCCGCCGTTAAGGTTAAAGTAAGCGTGATTTGTGAAGTTTGCTACGGTGTCCTTGTCGCACACGGCCTCGTACCCGATGCTCAGCGCATTGTCAAGCAGGGTATAGGTCACCTTAAGGGTGAGCCTGCCGGGAAAGCCCTGGGCCATATCCTCTTCGGTGTATGAGCAGATAAGGGAAGTATCCGAGACCTTTTCACAGTCAAAATATTGCATGGAAAAACCGCCTATGCCTCCGTGCAGGCTGTTTTTACCGTTGTTCTTGGCAAGGGAAGT
>JAZQCR010000148.1:0-15818 GCA_045546375.1 Eubacteriales bacterium
CAGGTCGTTTCTATTCTACCACAATCGGAGGATTTTTTCTCACCGGTTAACCTCTTTTGAACCACGCGACTATCGCGTGGTTTTCGGGGTACAATAAAACGGAAGGCGAGCCGCCTTCCGTTTTTTACCGATATTACTTAAATATTGCGTTTTCAGGTGCCTTGTCGGGCAGGATGCTTTCCAGGTTGCCGTGGTAGAAGCCTTCGAGAACTTCCGCGGGCAGACCCAGGGAATCAATGAAGTCTGCAAGTCTGTTATCAAAGTAGTCGCGAGCGAAGATGAATCTGTCAGGATGCTTTAGGAAAAGACCCTTTGTGTACTCGGTGTCGCGGCTGAGCTGAGTGATACAGGAGCCTGCAGAGCAGTCACAGTAGAGGTTAGGATACTTGTCGAGTAACTGTTCGATCCGTCCGCCGGGGATAACGGGACCGGTGGGATAAGCGGTGGTGTAGCCCTGGTCGTCGTTGGATATATGGCACCAGAATCCGGGTGCGTGACCCAAGAAGTTGGTCTCGGGGCAGAGCTTCAGTATGCGCTCCAGGGTATCTATGTCACCGCCGTACCAGTAGTTACGCCAAGGGTAGGTGGAGCCGGAGGGCTGTGCCTCGGGGTTATCGAAATGAAGGATAACAGGGATGCCCTTCTCACCGCAATAACGGTAAAGGTCGATGGCATCGGGGTTATCGTACATCATACGGAGCTTGATCTCGCCGCAGATCTGAACGCCGTAGGTGGTAACTGCCGCGTTCATTCGTCTGACTGCACCGGGCTTTCTGGGGTCGGGAGCGTAGCCCAAGATGAATTTATCGGGTGCCTTCTCATAGAAGTCCAGGCAACGCTCAAAGGGGATGATGATATCCTCGCTGAGAGGAGAGCTGATAACGTCGATGTTGTGGGGGGATGCCTCGTCAATGGGTGCGTCCCAGGTGAGAAGAACGGTCTTGGATATACCGTACTTATCCATGTTTGCGAGGAATCTCTCAAAATTACGTGAGTGAAAATCGGGATGATTATGTGCGTCTATCTTATACATAACTATTCTCCTTATTGGTTTTCGGTGCCGTACCAACGGCCACCCTGGTCTTCTTTGTTGTCTGTCTCTAAGAGCTGCTCATAGTTTTCGATAACCTTGCGGAATGCCGCGGCATACTTTTCGATCCACGCCTTGTCATAGTGCTTGAACCAAGGAGCAGAGAAGCAGTATCTCTTCTCGGAGGGAGCGCAAAGATGGTCGTCCTCGCGCACGTCGCGGTCGTTAAATGCGATCCTTGAGGGCTTGCCTAAATTAAAGAGGTCGAAGTCCTTGAAGAACTGATGGGTATGTAAGCAGTAGTTACCGCCCTCCCAGCAGTCGGGGCCCTCGGCTCTTACCGCCTCGGCAAATCTTTTGACCGAAAGGCCGCCGAGCTCTTCTGGGTGATAAGCACCGTGGGGAACGTACCAGCCTGCCATATTGGAGCCGGTGCTCTCGTCTACGCGTATGGGACGGATACCGGGAAGTCCTTCTAAGAGGTCCCAGAAGTAGTTAACCGCCTTGCGTATCTCTGCGCATCTTTCATCGTAGTATTTGAGCTGAACGCGACCGATAGCGGAGCAGACCTGGTTAGCACGGCCCTTACCGCCGCCGAGGGCTAAATGGAAGTAAGGCTTAAGGTCGTCACATTCCTTTATGTACTCCTCATTGTTGCGCTCGTAGTGACCGTATGCCATAGCGCGCTCGTAGTATTTTCTGTTATCAGTAACCAGCATACCTATCTCGCCGCAGGCAAAGGACTTCATGCTCATTAGGGACATTGCGGCTATATCGCCGAAGGTTCCGAGCTTTCTGCCCTTATACATACCGCCTTGTGCGTGGGAGCAGTCCTCGATGACCTTCAGATCGTACTTGCGTGCTATCTCCATAATGCGGTCCATGTCGGCAGGGTATGCCATATAGTGCACCACCATAATTGCCTTGGTCTTGGGTGTGATGCATCTTTCAAGATCGTCGGGGTCGAGGCTCAGATTCTCGGTGATATTGCAGAATACAGCGGAGGCGCCGAAATTGATAGCCTGGGAAACACTGCCCCAGTAGGTCTTGGTGGGACAGATGATCTCGTCTCCCGCGCCGAGGCCGATAGCGAACATAGCGGCATTGAGGGAAAAGGTGCCGTTACAGTATGCGATAGCGTACTTTCTGCCTTGCCATGCAGCAAATTCGTCCTGGAACTTGATGGTGATATCAGTTCCCGAGAAAGCACCGCGACGTATAACGTCAAGGGCGGCGTCTTCATCCTCCTTGGTGATTATAGGCCATTTAAAGAGCTCGCCGGGAATCTTATCCGGAGGGATGACCGGCTCTCCGCCTAAAATGGCGAGTTTTTCCTTTAACATAATTATTCCATCCTTAAAAGAATAGTATTTATACACCGATTATAATGCAAATCATAGAAAAATGCAAGGCATTTATTGTCATTCGCTTGGATTATCTTGCTAAAAAAAGCAAGACTGAGGTCAATTTGACCTCAGTCTTATGGTTATACGCTTTCGTGGAAGGTTCTGGAGATGACCTCTAACTGCTGTTCCTTGGATAAGCGGTGGAAATTTACCGCATAACCCGAAACACGGATCGTAAGCATAGGGTATCTCTCGGGATGCTCGTAGGCTTCCATCAGCATCTCGCGGTTGAGCACGTTTACGTTCAGATGATGCGCACCCTGCGCGAAGTAACCGTCCAGTATGCTGACGAGGTTGTCCTTGCGCCCCTCCATATCCTTGCCGAGAGCATCGGGCAGAATGGTGAAGGTGTTGGATACACCGTCCTGGCAGACACCGCGGTAGGGAATCTTCGCCACCGAGTTAAGTGAAGCCAGCGCTCCCGACTTGTCTCTGCCATGCATGGGGTTGGCACCGGGAGCCAAAGGCTCACCGCGCTTTCTGCCGTCGGGGGTGGTGCCCGTCTTCTTTCCGTACATTACGTTACTTGTAATTGTCAGAACAGACAGTGTGTGTATGGCATCGCGATAAAGAGGATGCTTTTTAAGCTCGGTTATGAACGTGGATACTATTTCGATAGCCAGATCATCAACACGGTCGTCGTCGTTGCCGTACATGGGGAAATCACCTACGGTCTCGAAGTCGACTGCTATGCCGTTCTCGTCCCTGATGGGCCTTACTTTTGCATACTTGATGGCGCTTAAGCTGTCGGCAGCTACCGACAGACCTGCAACGCCGAATGCCATAAGGCGCTGGGGGTCGGTGTCGTGCAGAGCCATCTGGCTTGCCTCGTATGCGTACTTGTCGTGCATATAGTGGATGATGTTGTTGGCGTCAACGTAGATCGCGGCAACGCTCTTTAATACTTTTTTGTAGTTTTCCCAAACCTCGTCAAAGTCCAGCTCGTCACCGAAGATGGGGTCGATATCAGAAATGATGTGCTCGCCGGTTATCTCATCCACACCGCCGTTGATGGCATAGAGCAGGCTCTTTGCAATATTACAGCGTGCGCCGAAGAACTGCATCTGCTTACCCATTTTCATAGCGGAAACGCAACACGCGATGGCGTAGTCGTCGCCGTAGATAGGACGCATAACGTCGTCGTTCTCATACTGGATGGAGTCGGTCTTTATGGAGATCTCTGCGCAGTAGCGCTTGAAGTTCTCGGGCAGATGCTCGTCCCAGAGTACGGTAAGGTTAGGCTCTGGAGAGGTACCCAGGTTGATTAGGGTATGGAGAATACGGAAGGAGTTTTTGGTTACGAGGGGCTTGCCGTTTATGTTCATTCCTCCAACGGATTCGGTTACCCAAGTGGGGTCGCCGCCGAAGAGCTCGTTGTACTCGGGGGTGCGCAGATGACGCACTAAGCGGAGTTTGATAACGAACTGGTCGATGAGCTCCTGTGCCTCTGCCTCGGTGATGATGCCTGCCTCCAGGTCGCGCTGAATGTATATATCAAGGAAGGTGGAGGTCCTGCCTATGGAGGTAGCCGCTCCGTTATTCTCTTTGATGCCTGCAAGGTACGCTATGTACAGAGCCTGTACCGCATCCTTTGCGGAAACTGCGGGCTCACGGATGTCCACACCGTAGCTGTCCGCCATCTTTTCTATCTCGTGAAGAGCGCGTATCTGCATGGACACCTCTTCACGCAGACGGACCTTGTAGCCGGTCATCTTGCCGCCCAGGTTGTCGAGATCCTTTTCCTTTTCTTCTATAAGGCGGGTAGTACCGTAGAGGGCTACTCGGCGGTAGTCACCGATGATACGGCCTCTGCCGTATGCGTCGGGAAGCCCGGTGATAAGACCTGCGTGACGTGCCATACGCACTGCCTTGGGATAAGCGTCGAAAACACCCTGATTATGTGTTTTTCTGTATTCGCAGAAATGGCTCTTTATATCGGGGTCCAGTTCGTAGCCGTACTGCTTAAGGCTGCTTTCAGCCATTCTGGTACCGCCGTAAAGGTTGACCATACGCTTAAGGGGAGCGTCGGTCTGCAGTCCCACGATGACCTCGTTATCCTTATCAATATAACCGGGCTCAAAATTGCAGATGCCCGAGAGTTTCTTTGTTTCGACATCCAGCACGCCGCCGCGCTTAAGTTCCTCTGCTAAAAGCTCTACGCATCTGTCCCAAACCTTTTGTGTTTTTGCGGTTGGGCCCTCAAGGAAGGATTCGTCACCTTCGTAGAGAGTATAGTTCTTCTGTATAAAGTTTCTTACGTCGATCTCTTTTTGCCAGCGTCCGCCGACGAATTCTTTCCTTTCCTTCATCTGTAACCTCTTTCGGTGAAAAATTTCTTTAGTTCTTTTGTTCGCTCTTTATCCATGGCAGGTGTGTCCGCCAGTGGGTCAAAGAGACCCAAGGAAGCATATTTGTGTGCGCCCATTTTATGGAAGGGAAGCAGCTCCACCTCCTCAGTCATGGGCAGTTCTTTTTTTATGTAATCGTGCAGTGAGTGCATATACTCTTCGGTATCGTTGATACCGGGGATGATAACGGCGCGTACCCGTACCTTACATCTTGAAGCGTTAAGCGCGTCAATAAAAGCACGGCACCTACTTATGTCGGCAGAGCAAAGGGACTTGTAGCAGTTTTCTTCCGTTGCCTTGATATCAAACATAACGAGGTCGGTATATTTTAGTATCTCGTCATAATTACCGAGACCCACGCCTGCTGTATCAAGGCAGGTGTGTATTCCCTCTGCACGACAGCGATTTAGCATCTCAAGGAGAAATTCAGGCTGTAGGAGCGGTTCTCCGCCCGTGAAGGTGACACCGCCGCCGCTACGGGTAAAGTACGGTTTAAAACGCAGTATCCGCTTCATCAGTTCGTCCGCCGTTATTTCTTCTCCGCCGTGAACGTCCCAGGAGTCGGCATTGTGGCAGAATTTACAGCGAAGGGAGCACCCCTGCATAAAAACGACCGTTCTGATGCCGGGCCCGTCAACCAGTCCCATTGATTCGATGGAATGTATTCGACCCTTCATACCGTCTCTCCTTTACGGGCAAAAAAAGCCATCTGAGCATTGAGTTTGCCCAGACGGTCGGCACGTATACGTCATACTCCCTGCGGTTATCCCGCTTCCGTCAGTTATATGACACTATGAGTATATACTATATTTTGTGGTTTGTCAATAGATATTGTGATAAAATATTAAAAATATCACTACATCTTGTGGTTTTGGCAAAAAATTAACAATGTTTCGCCTTTTTACAAATTATGCAAATAATTTGAATGTTTGTATTGCTTTTTTATACTATTTACGATATTATATACCTAGTGTGATCTGCTATAGTAAGGAGGAAATACAAATGGCAATCTACAGAAGCGAGCATCCGCAGCCTCAGTTTGAGCGAGAAGCATGGTATAACCTAAACGGTGAGTGGGATTTCGCCCTTGATACCGGAAGAAGTGCCTTTGACCGTGAGATGTATTTAGAGGGTAAGGAGCTTGAGCTTAAGATCAACGTTCCTTTCTGCCCCGAGAGCAAGCTTTCGGGCGTTGAATATAAAGAATTCTTATTCGGTTGTATATATAAAAAGAAATTTACAGTACCCACCGACTGGTCTAACGGTATTGTCAAGCTTCATTTTGGCGCAGTTGACTATTTTGCTCACGTATATATAAACGGAAATAAGGTTGGTGAGCATAAAGGCGGTTACGTATGTTTTTCCTTTGATATTACGAAGCAGCTCCGTGAGGGCGAGAATGAGATAACGGTCATCGTTCAGGACGATAACCGCGATCCTATGATCCCTCGCGGAAAGCAGTGTGAGCGCCATTATTCAGCAGGCTGCTCCTACACCCGTACCACGGGTATATGGCAGACCGTGTGGCTTGAATTCCTGCCTATGTCACATATAGACAGCGTTAAATATTATTCCGACCCCGACAGCGCCACTCTCACCGCAGTGGTCAAGTCGACGGGCAGGGCGGACTTTACTCTTTCCGCCTCCTTTGAGGGAAAGGATATGGGCTCTGTTGCCCTAAAGGATGCTTGCGGAGTTTTCACTGTTACCCTTCCTTTAAAGGAAAAGCATCTTTGGGAACTTGGTAAAGGCGGTCTTTACGACCTTGAGCTTACCTTTGGCGAAGACAAGGTCAAGAGCTACTTCGGCCTTCGCTCTGCAACTATGGCAGGTAAGAAGTTTATGTTAAACGGAAAGAGCGTTTTCCAGCGTCTTATCCTTGACCAGGGCTTCTATCCGGACGGAGTGTGGACTGCACCCTACGATGCCGATCTTGTCCGAGATATCGAACTTTCCATGGCGGCGGGCTTTAACGGCGCCAGACTGCATCAGAAGGTATTCGAGCCTCGTTTCCTCTATCACGCAGACCGTCTCGGCTATATGGTGTGGGGTGAGTACGGCGACTGGGGCATTGATAATTCACTTCCTGAGTCTATATATGCTATCCTGCCAGAATGGATAGAGATACTTAACCGTGATTTCAACCATCCTTCCATAGTTTGCTGGTGTCCCCATAACGAGATATGGAACAGCCCGAATAACGGCGCACGTCAGTATGACGAGCAGGTGGCGCTTGTCTACTATACTACAAAGGCTATCGATCCGACCCGTCCCTGTATCGATACCAGCGGATGGAAGCACGTAGTCACAGATATTTTTGATATCCACGATTATAACCAGAATCCCGAAAGCCTTAAGGCGACGTACGAGGTGCTTTCCGAGGGTAAGGACTTCACGTATAACGGCGGCGGACAGCATGCAGTGTATCATAACGACCTCCCGTTCCACGTAAGTGAATACGGCGGCATTGCCATGCAGAGCACAGGTTGGGGCTACGGTGAGGCGGCGAAGGGTGCCGACGCTCTCATTGAGCGCTACGACGGACTCACCACCGCGATACTTGACAACCCCAATATCTGCGGCTTCTGTTATACTCAGCTTACCGACGTTGAGCAGGAGCAGAACGGCCTTTACTTATATGACCGTACGCCCAAAGTTGACATTGATGCCATAAAGAGGATCAATTCAAAGAAGGCGGCTATTGAAGATCAGTGATTCGTTTATTTAAGGGGCTTAAAATGAAGAGGCTTTTGTAGATCTTATTTGTGCTGACTATGCTTGTCAGTGCTGTCAGCGCATTACCTGTAGTCGCAGCGGAGTTGACTGTCATTCCTTCATCCGTTCTCACCTGGGCTACCGCCTTGTTCTGCGTAAAAGTAAACTGTCCGTTTCAACAAAAGCCGGCGGTAAGCTCACTGTAAGCGGCAAGATCGAGAACACAGGCTTCGGTAACGTTATCAACGATCCTAAAGTGCAGATCGTACTTCAATATCTATAACATTTACTATGGTGCAAACTTACTTGGCTCTGTAACCGTAAACGGATATTCTGATAACGCTTTGGGTGACGCTAACTGCGACGGCAGCGTAAACGTCCTTGATCTTACCTATGGCGCACAGTTTATCTCGGGCGGAGACTATGATCTTTCCGTCTGTGATCTGTACGCTCTTGACATTGACGGCGATGAAAATCTCGATCAGATGGATCTTAACGCGATCACCGCTATTATCAGAAATAATTGAAATTTAAAGAGTCTGTCCGCCGACAGACTCTTTTGCTGTATAATAATATTGCATTTTACACTAAAATCTGCTATACTATAATGAATTAATACGAAGGAAACAGATACCTTATGTCGACACAAAAACGCATTCCTGCAAACAGAAAACGAAGCCGCAGAGCCGCTTTTGCAAGGCGATATACTCTGCCGGTGTTTTTGTGCGCTTCTTTAATTATGGGTCTGCTGGTATTCTGGGTTTTCTCACTTTTCGGCGAAAAGGGAACACCCGGAGATGATGTCACGGAGCCTACAGAGCAGCAGGTGATGGCCACTGTGCCTACCGAGGGGCTTGTTCGTCCCACAGCGCCGACTGAGGAAGAGGGCGAGGAGCCTACAGAACCGACAAGTGATAGTGACTATGTGAAGCAAGAGCCGCCGTCATACGTTACTTATGCTAAGGCGGACGCTGATACAGTCGCTTTAGGGGATACAGTCAAGAGCGAGAGCGTAATACTTATTGATATTAGTGAGAATAGCATAGTTGCGTCTAAATCGTCGGACAAACGGATTTTCCCCGCATCACTTACCAAAGTGATGACACTTATTACTGCGTACGATTATATTGACGATCCCTACACAGAGCGCTTTACTATGACCCAGGAAATACTACAGCCGCTTATAAGCTCGGGCAATTCTCTGGCAGGCTTTGAGGTAGGCGAGAGTTCTCCCCTCATCGACTATATGTACGGTATGATAATGTTTTCAGGAGCCGATGCCGCAGAGGGCATCGCTACCCACTGCTGCGGTAGCGTAGAGCTTTTCGTTGATGCTATGAATCGTAAGGCTAAGGCGATAGGGCTTAAAAACAGCCATTTCACCAATCCCGTAGGAGAGCACGACGATAACCATTACAGCACCGTGCACGATATGGCGCTGATACTTGGTTATGCTTACGAGGTGGATATTTTGGCAGAGGTGTTAAGTACCTACAGATACACTGCAACGCCTACCGACATTCATCCCGAAGGACTTTTTTTTGAAGCTAATCTTCAGCAGCGTATGGTGGGGAATGAATCGGGCACCTGCGAGGTGCTGGGCGGTAAGACAGGCTTTACAAACGACGCGGGACACTGTGTCGTTACCTACGCACGCTCGTATAAAACAGATAAAAGGTATCTTTTCGCCGCGACGGGCGGTGAAGGAATGTACGATCCTATCTGGGACTGCATCAACACGCACAAGGACTACGTAGAATAAATGAATAAGCAAACACGGCAGGAATATATTCGCGGCATACGCCATGGAATGCCCATAGGACTTGGGTACTTCGCAGTGTCTTTTGCCATCGGTATCACTGCTAAAAAAGCGGGCATAACGGTTTATGAGGCGACTCTTATGTCCCTGCTTAATTTGACGAGTGCAGGTCAGGCGGCGGCCATAACCCTTATCGGAGTGGGAACCTATATTGCAGAGCTTGCTCTGACCCAGCTTATCATCAACGCCCGTTATTTTCTTATGTCCTGCTCTCTTTCTCAAAGGGTGTCGTCGGACACTCCCTTTTATCACCGATTACTCGTTGCTTTCGGTGTTACCGATGAGATCTTCGGTATCAGCGTGGCACAGCATGGGTATCTTAAGCCTGCATATAACTACGGTGCTATGTCGGTGGCTATTCCCGGGTGGTGCCTTGGTACGGCACTGGGAGTTATATTCGGTGAGATATTGCCCCCTATGATAGTAAACTGCTTAAGCGTTGCCCTATACGGTATGTTTATCGCTATTATTATTCCGCCCACCAAGAAGAGCAGGGCAGTGGGGGCTATAGTTATAGTGAGTATGGTACTAAGCTTTTTTATGAGTGTGCTTCCGTTAGTGAAGGAGATCTCCTCCGGCTTCAGAATTATCATTATTACTGTAGCCGTAGCGGCTGTAGCGGCTGTGGTGGCTCCGGTGGAGGATGCTGATGAACGGTAAGGTATTGATATACATACTCGTTATGGCGCTGGTAACATACCTTATACGCGTACTGCCCTTTATTATCTTCCGTCGGGAAATAAAGAATAGATTTATCCGATCTTTTTTATATTACGTACCTTATGCGACCTTGGCGGCTATGACCTTTCCCGCTATACTCTATTCGGGCGGCGGAGTTATCGCGGGCGCGGTCGCGCTTATTGTGGCTGTGGTCCTCGCATTTATGGGCAAAAGCCTGTTTACCGTGTCCGCCTCTGCCTGCGGAGGAGCGCTAATTGTTGAACTTATATTATGGTGGTTACTATGAATGAGAAGAAAGCCATAGCGGCGCTTATATACGATTTTGATAAGACCCTTTCTCCGAAGGATATGCAGGAGTATGCGTTTATTCCCGACCTCGGTATGGAGCCCCATGACTTTTGGGCGCTGTGCAAGGAGATGGAACTAAAGCACAGTATGGACAGCATTCTTGCGTATATGCTGGTAATGCTCAAGGAGTCCGAGGGTAAAAAACTCCTGAATCGAGACGTTTTCCGCTCTCTCGGCGGTACGGTCGAGCTTTTTGAGGGAGTGAGCGACTGGTTTGACCGCATTAATGCCTATGGCGAAACCCTTGGACTTGAGGTACAGCATTATATCATTTCTTCGGGTCTTAAGGAGATCATCGAGGGTACTGCCATAGCCGATAAATTTAAAGAGATATACGCGGGATACTTCTGTTATAACGAGCGTAACGTTCCTATCTGGCCTGCCATGGCAATAAACTATACCAGTAAGACGCAGTTTATCTTCAGGATAAATAAGGGCGTCTTTGACGTTAACCATCACAATGAGCTTAACGAGTATATGCCCGAGGCAGACCGCCCCATTCCTTTCAGAAATATGATCTATTTCGGCGACGGAATGACCGACGTGCCCAGTATGAAGATGGTAAAGATAAACGGCGGTCACTCTATCGCAGTTCATCAAGGTGACAGCACCTCTGCCAATAAGATGCTTAAGAACGGCAGAGTGGATTTCGTTTGCCCTGCTGATTATACCGAGGGAAGCAAAATGGACGTTACCGTAAAGGCTATCCTTGATCGCATCAAGGCACAGGATACCTTGTACCGTTATCACGAGAGGGATAAGGCAGAGATCTGATGTACTATACGTATATAGTGAGGTGCTCCGATAATTCCCTTTACACGGGTATCACTACCGACCTTGAAAAGAGGATGAAAAAGCATCGGGATGGCACTGGCGCCAAGTATACTGCGTCACATCCCATAACCGAGCTTTGTGCCGCTTGGCAGAGCGAGGATAGAGCCGTGGCATCAAGGCTGGAGTATTATATCAAGACACTTTCTAAGACAGATAAAGAGGCACTGATCCGCAAGGAAAAGACTGTTGAAGAGCTATTATCCTTTGAAGAGGGGATCTATATTAGAATATCAATTTAAAAGACCGCATTAAGCGGTCTTTTAGTTTAGCAAAAATATTCCGAAGTTAAGATACCCTGCGAAGCTCACCCATACGATATACGGGATCAGCAGCAGTCCTGCGTTTTCATTTATCCTATAGAATTTAACGAGGGTTATCAGTATCAGTGCCCATAAAAGCAGAAGCCAGATAAATGCAAAGAGGTAAGCGTTCAGGTTAAAAAAGATTATCGACCAGAAGAAGTTTACTGCAAGCTGAGCGCCGTAGAAGATCAGTGCTCGCTTTCTGTCAAAACTGTTTGAAGTATAGATAAGATAGGATGCTATACCCATAAGAATATATAAGACCGTCCACACAACAGGGAAGAGCCAACCGGGAGGAGAAAGAGGAGGCTTCGTCACGGTCTCAAAGGTACTCATGCTGTCTTTAGTCAAAAACGCCGAGAGACCGCCTACAGCTAAAGGAATAAGTATCGCTATAATTAGTTCTTTCCATTTGATCTTCATAAATTATCACCTATTTCAGTTTATGCAGCCAAAAGAGAGGTTATGCTTGAAAAAAATAACATAATATAGTATAATATATTAGTTATAGGAGAATGGAATATGAACGAAAGATTACAGCGTTTCAAGGAATATATAAAGGGTAAGTGGGTAAGCGTTATCGGTATCGGGGTATCCAATACCCCCCTTATCGATCTGCTCTTATCTTACGGTGCCAAACTCACCGCACACGATAAGAAGAGAGAAGAGGAAAAGGCAGAGCTTGCCGCGTCCCTCAAGTCAAAGGGCGTGACCCTCCGTTTTGGAGAAGATTACCTCGATAATATCGAGGCTGACGTTATCTTCAAGGCACCGGGCATTCGTCCCGACCTGCCTCAGTTTATTGATGCGCAGGAGAGGGGTGCCGTGCTCACAAACGAGATGGAGATCTTCTTCGAGCTTTGTCCCGGCAGGATATTTGCCGTTACGGGAAGCGACGGTAAGACCACTACCACAACTCTCATTGCTAAGATGCTGGAGAAGCAGTACGGTAAGGTTTATCTCGGCGGTAATATAGGAAAGCCACTGCTTCCCGATATTGAGAAGATCACCGAGGATGATTATATCGTAGTTGAGCTGTCCAGCTTTCAGCTTCAGGCGATGAAAAGCTCACCAAATGTGGCGGTAATCACCAATCTGACTCCTAATCACCTTGATTGGCACACCGACATGGACGAGTATCTTGATGCCAAGAAGAATATCCTTCGTTATCAGAATATAGATGACAGATTAGTTTTGAATTTTGAGAATGATGCCACAAGGTGTGCGGCGGACGATGCCATAGCAGACGTGACCTTCTTTTCTTCGGTTAATCACCTCTCTGAGGGTGTGTGCGAGATAGACGGATGGATATGCTACGATGGAGAAAAGATTCTTAAGACCGATGATATTCTCCTTCCGGGCAGGCATAACGTAGAAAACTATATGGCGGCTATCGCGGCAACTCACGGTTACGTTACAAATGCAGTCGTATGTGAGATAGCCCGCACATTCGGCGGTGTGGAGCACCGTATCGAGCTGGTACGCGAGCTTAACGGTGTTAAGTATTATAACAGCAGTATTGATTCAAGCCCCACCCGTACCGAGGCGGCCCTTCGCTCATTTAAGCAGAAGGTCATCGTTATAATGGGCGGATACGATAAGCAGATACCCTTCGAACCTCTTGCAGAGCCTGTTGCCGACTGCGCAAAGGCAGTCATCCTCACGGGTGCTACCGCAGAGAAGATAGCCGAGGCAATAAAGGATACGGGCGTGCCTATCCACCATGCCACCGACCTTAAGGGTGCCGTGGATATTGCCTACGGTATCGCCACCGATGGAGATGTTATCATTCTTTCACCCGCTTGCGCCAGCTTTGATGCATATGCAAACTTTATGGAGCGGGGAAATAAATTCAAGGAAATAGTAAATAACTTATGATCATCAGCGAAAAAGTATTAGATTTAGCTCGCGAGGCGGAGGCGGCTCTTGCCCAACGCTTTGCCGAGGTGGACAGAATTGCATATTTGAATACAAAGAAGGTGCTGGAGGCATTTGCCGAGCACCGCGTCAGCGAGGCTCATTTTGCCGCCACTACCGGCTACGGCTACGACGACAAGGGCAGAGATACCCTTGATGAGATATATGCCGACGTTTTCTCTGCGGAATCGGCTCTGGTGCGCCATAATATCGTTAACGGTACACAAGCCCTCACGATAGGCCTTTTCGGCCTTCTTCGCACGGGAGATACTATGCTCTCTGTGACGGGCAAGCCTTATGATACCCTTGAAGAGGTTATCGGAATTGCAGGCGAGGCGGGCAACGGCTCTCTTGCCGACTTCGGAATCAATTACACTCAGGTGGATATGACCGAGGACGGCGGTATTGACTTTCCTGCTGTTGATGCCGCGCTCAAGGCGGATGATAAGATAAAAGTAGTCTTTATTCAGCGCTCAAAGGGTTATATGAACAGAAGGACCCTTTCGGTCGCGGAGATAGGGGAGATAGCAAAGTTCGTTCATGAGCGCTCCTCAGCCTACGTTGTAGTAGATAACTGCTACGGTGAATTTACCGAGACCACGGAGCCTACCGCAGTAGGCGCCGACCTTATAATAGGCTCTCTTATTAAGAATCCCGGTGGCGGAATGGCACAGAGCGGCGGATATCTCGCGGGAAGCAAGAAGGCTGTCACCCTTTGCTCATACCGACTCACCAGCGTGGGTACGGGCGGTGAGGTAGGAGCGACCCTGGGTCAGAACCGAGATATGTATAAGGGCTTCTTCTACGCACCCCATACTGTAGCCCAAGCTCTCAAGACCGCTATGCTTGCCGCATATATTTTCGAGCAGTTGGGATGCTCTGTAGAGCCTCGCTATGATGAGCCAAGATACGATATTATCCAGGCTATCAAGTGCGGCACACCCGAGGGACTGTGTGCTTTCTGCAGAGGTATCCAGTACGGTTCTCCCGTAGACGCTTACGTAACACCTATGCCTTGGGCGATGCCCGGCTATCAGGATGAGGTCATCATGGCGGCAGGCGCCTTCGTGCAGGGCGCATCCATCGAGCTTTCCGCCGACGGCCCTCTGCGTCCCCCATATACTGCATTTCTGCAGGGCGGACTCACCTACGAGAGCGGCAAATACGGCATCCTCTGCGCCGCCGAGGAGATGTTAAAATGAAAAATAATGACGCCCGATTCGGGCGGCATTTTGTAAATATATGTTAAAATAATTCCAATCTTTTCAGATGTAATAAAAATTTTAATATTTTTTCAAAACCACCCAATGAAACTCCTATTTGCGACACTTTATAGGCGAAAGGCAGGTGAGAATGATGAAGCCGGAGATTATTGAAGATTATATTGAAAAGGTTTATGGATATGCTGTTAATCACACATATACCCGCGATGAGGCTGACGAGCTATCGCAGGAAATATTGCTTACGGTAATTCGCGAGTTACCTAAGCTTAGGGATGACAGCAAATTTGAACCTTGGTTATGGGGAATTGCTAATAACGTAGCAAAGTCCTTCTGTCGTTCTATGGGTAAAAATAGAGCAACGTATTCCTATGATGTTCTTGAAAATGTTCCTTATGAAGAATCTGACGAAGATGAAACGGAAGAATTATATGACTTTCTCCGAACTAAGATTGCAATGTTATCTGAAATTTACCGTAATGTCATTATTTTTTACTATTACGATGGCCTTTCTACAAAAGAAATTGCCGATAAGCTGAATATTCCGGAGGGAACGGTTACATGGAGGCTTTCGGTAGGTCGAAATAAGTTAAAAAAGGAGTTTGACGATATGAATGAAACTGCATTACGTCCTGTTCGTATGAACATAGGTATTTACGGAGAAGGAGATTATGACGGAAAAAGAAAGCCTTTTCCCTCCGTCTATATTGACGATGCTTTGTCGCAAAATATTCTATACTATTCTTACGAGAAGCCTTGTACCGTTGAAGAATTGGCAAAGCTCTGCGGGGTACCGGCATATTACATCGAAGATAGAATCAGCCACCTTTTGAAATACGAGGCAATGGTTGAGGCAACTAAAGGTAAATATCAAACAGACTTTATTATTTGGTCGGACAAATATGGCATTTACTGTGAAGAAAATGCCGAAAAAGCATTAATGCCGATTATGGATGATCTTTTGACCGCTTTGAAAGAAATCACCACGCAGGCTATGAAGCTTGATTTTTACAAAGCAGAAAAGAGCGAAACCGATTTGTTTTATTTGTTTGGCGTGCTCGCATTTTCATACGCAAGTACAAAATACTGCTCGCTTCCGTATCCGTGCTTCAAAAAGAGATTCGACGGTAATAAATGGTCTTACATCGGAAACATGGAAACCGGCAAACACAAAAGAATTGGGATCGGTGTACAGCAT
>JAZQCR010000149.1:0-7807 GCA_045546375.1 Eubacteriales bacterium
GTTTCACGTGAAACATTTTCCTTTGGCAGTTTTCTGTATTGACTTTTTTATTATATAGATATATAATATATTATATATAATGGCTAATTATGCAAAGAGGAGGAAAACGCTATGGCAAAGATAATCGCCTTCGCCAACCAGAAGGGCGGCATAGGCAAGACCACCTCCGCCGTTAACGTGGCGGCAGGGCTTGGTATCCTCGGCAAAAGGGTACTGCTTGCCGACCTTGACCCCCAGGGCAACACCACCAGCGCCGTGGGCGTAAACAAGCGTTCCATCAAGGCTTCCTCCTACGACGTGCTCATCGCCCGCACCCCCTGCGAGCAGGCTATCATCGACACGGGCTACAAGGGGCTTCACATCCTGCCTGCCAATATGAATTTAGCGGGCGCGGAATTTGAGCTTGTATCCATTGACAAAAGGGAAGCGCGGCTGCGCGATGCCCTTGCCAGGGTGGCAGACCGCTACGACTATATCATCATCGACTGTCCGCCCTCCCTGGGCATACTTACCATCAATGCTCTTGCGGCGGCAGACGGCGTCATCATACCTATGCAGTGCGAATACTTCGCTTTAGAGGGACTTTCGCAGCTCTCTATGACCATCCGTCAGGTGAAAAAGCTGTATAATCCCGGCCTTGACATCACGGGCATTATCATCACTATGTTTAACGGCAGACTGAACCTGTCCCTGTCGGTCTTAGAGGAGATCAAGAAGTACTACCGCGACCGCATCTTCGCGACCCCCGTACCGCGTGCCGTGCGCCTTTCCGAGGCGCCCTCCTACGGCAAGCCCATTCAGTATTACGACAAGCATTCTAAAGGCTCAGACGCCTACAACGACATAGCAAAAGAGCTGATACAGAGGATATAAGATATGGCAAAAGCAAAGAGCACGGGCTTGGGAAAGGGCCTGGACGCAATATTCGTTGACAATACCGAGGAGAGCTCGGGGGGCGTGACCATCCTGCGCACGGCGGACATAGAGCCCCGCGCAGATCAGCCGAGAAAGCACTTTGACACCGAGGCGCCCTCCGCCCTTGCCGCATCCATCAGCGAGCACGGTATGATACAACCCATCGTGGTGCGCACCGCCCGGGGCGGCTTCTACGAGATAATCGCAGGCGAGCGCCGTTGGCGCGCCGCAAAGATGGCGGGGCTTTCCGAGGTGCCCGTTATAATCTCGGATTTTGACGACAAAAAGACCGCTGAGATAGCGCTTATAGAGAATATCCAGCGTGAGAACCTCTCCGCAGTTGAAGAGGCTATGGGCTACCGCGCCCTTATGGAGGAGTACGGTCTTACCCAGGAGCAGGTGGCGCAGAGGATAGGCAAGAGCCGCTCGGCTATCGCCAATACCCTCAGGCTCCTCGACCTGCCGGACACGGTGCTTAAGATGATATCCGAGGGGACTCTCTCCGCAGGACACGCAAGGGCTCTTTTGGGTCTTAACGACCCTGCCAAGATACCCGAGTGCGCCGACACCGTAGTGAAAAAGGAGCTTTCGGTCCGCGACACCGAGGCGCTGGTACGCGCCTTTAACCGCGTGAAGGCGGAGGCTGCACCCAAGGCGAAGCCCGAGGTTGATTACGTGGGACGCCTTGAAAAGCGCGCGCAGATGATCCTCGGCCGCAAGGTGAAGATAGCCTACGGCTCAAGGGTCAAGAAGGTAGAGCTGACTTATGAGGATGATGACGATTTAGAAGCATTACTTACTGCTCTCTGCGGTAAGGATGTGTTTGATAACTGAACGTCATCAGCCCCTTCCACCACCGGGAATGAAAAACATCACAGTGACGATGATTCATCTCCGGCGGTCCCCCTCCCACCACTCATGGGGGAGGTGCGTAGACGACGATTTAGAAGATTTACTTACAGCGCTCTGCGGTAAGGATGTGTTTGAGGACTGATTGGCAGTTTTTGGCAAATTGCACAACTGTTAACGGTAGCCCTAAACTCGCAAGCGGCTGCCGACATAGGTCCCGACCTTCGGTCGCCCTACGGGTTCGACTCCGTTCCTTCGTCACTCCGCTCAGGATGACAGTTGGCGATAACCGTTTGTTTCATCACGGAGATATCGCACCAGCGAAACATCCGCGAAGCGGATATATCACATTTGCCGAAGGCAAATATATCACACACCGAAGGTGTATATCACATCGCCTTAGGGCGATATATCACTGTGCCGAAGGCGCCTTGCCCCATCACTATCCGCAAACCCATTAAACAGACCCATTTTTGAAAGTTTTCGGAGGGTGTGGGAACCCTTTTACAAAAGGGTTCCCACGTTCCCCCCAAAGGAGAAATAAATGTTAGACATCAAATTTTTAAAAGAAAATCCTGAGATCGTTAAAGACAACATCAGAAAGAAGTTCCAGGATGACAAGCTTCCTTTAGTTGACAAGGCTATTGCCCTTTACGACGAAAAGAGAGCGGCCATGACCGAGGAGGAGGGCCTCAGAGCAAAGAGAAACTCCATCTCCAAGCAGATCGGCGCTCTTATGGGACAGGGCAAGAGAGAAGAGGCAGAGGAGGCAAAGAAGCAGGTAGGCGAATTTGCCGCACGCCTTGACGAGCTGACTGCGAAGGTACGTGAGCTGGACGAGGAGCTCTTAAAGGTCATGTACGTGATCCCCAACATCATCGACCCCAGTGTACCCATCGGCAAGGACGACTCGGAGAACGTAGAGGTTACCCGCTACGGCGAGCCCATAGTCCCCGACTACGAGATACCCTACCACGCAGAGATAATGGAGCGCCTTTCCGGCCTGGATCTCGACTCCGCAGGCAAGGTTGCGGGTAACGGCTTCTACTACCTCACCGGTGACATCGCGCGCTTACACTCCGCGGTGCTCTCCTATGCCCGCGACTTTATGATAGACCGGGGCTTTACCTACTGCATCCCCCCTTATATGATCCGCTCAAGCGTGGTGACCGGCGTTATGTCCTTCGCGGAGATGGACGCCATGATGTACAAGATAGAGGGCGAGGACCTTTACCTTATCGGCACCAGCGAGCATTCTATGATAGGCCGCTTTATCGACACCACCATCCCCGAGGAGAAGCTGCCCTACACCCTCACCTCCTTCAGCCCCTGCTTCCGTAAGGAAAAGGGCGCACACGGCATCGAGGAGCGGGGCGTATACCGCATCCATCAGTTTGAGAAGCAGGAGATGATCGTGGTATGTAAGCCCGAGGACTCCGCCGCCTGGTTTGACAAGCTGTGGCAGAACACCGTTGATTTCTTCCGCTCTTTAGATATCCCCGTACGCACCCTTGAGTGCTGCTCCGGCGACCTTGCGGACCTGAAGGTCAAGAGCTTCGACGTAGAGGCCTGGAGCCCCAGGCAGAAGAAGTACTTCGAGGTAGGCTCCTGCTCTAACTTAGGGGACGCTCAGGCAAGACGCCTTAAGATACGCATAAAGGGCGAGGAGGGCAACTACTTCGCTCACACTCTTAACAATACCTGCGTGGCACCCCCCAGAATGCTTATCGCATTTTTGGAGAACCACCTGCAGGCAGACGGCTCCGTTACCATCCCCGAGGCACTTCGACCCTACATGGGAGGTAAGGAGCGCTTAAATGGCTGATATATTCAAGTACGAAAACGGCAATAATACTCTTGCCTTTCTCCTGCTCACCATAGTAGCGGGCATCATCCTTGCCTGCGCCGTAATGCTCTGGCAGATAAAGGTGCCCGGCAAGCTGGTACGTGCCCTTTTGGGAAAGGGCGCATACGGCGAGGGAAAAGCGGTAAAGGCAACGGAGCTGGGCTATAAAAGCGAAGGGCTCTTGCGCTTTTTGCTGTCCGAAAACGGCGCGCTGTGCAAGTACGTGGGCATAAATGCCGCCGAGCAGGACAAGGCGGGCAAGGCCGTACTGCTCACCGCCTGCCTCTACCTGAAGGAGGAGACCAAGGATCGGGCAGAGCTGCGCTACAGCAAGGGCAACGCCGGCACAGGCGCGCTTATTGCGGCCATCATACTTTTCAGCATCCTGGGCGTGGTAATGTACTTCGTCATCCCCGAGCTCATACAGATGCTTGAAAATTTCGTAAACCAAGTTAAAGCCTAATAACAAAGGAGGAGAACATGAACAACCAGAACGGACAGGGCAGACGTCCCGAAAACGGCGCACCCAGACGCGCTACCAACCCCGGCGCGGCAAGAAGGACACCCACCGGCGCCCCCCAAGGTGCTCAGCGTCCCCCACGAGCAGCGGGAGCTCCCCAGGGTCAGCCCCGTCAGCAGGGCAGACCCGTGAACGGCGCTCGCCGTCCTGCGCCTCCTCAAAGGAAGCGCTCAAGGGCGAAGAAGCATCGCTCACCTATGCTCACCATCGGCATCGTTATTGCCGCGGCGGCTATCTGCGTGCTTATCGCATTTATCATTCTGTTCCTCTTGGGTTATCGCTATATGTCCTATCAGGTCACACGCTTTGATGAGGAGATCACCGTTAAGTACGTGGGCAGGGTAGACGGCAACGGCAACCCCTACGACGGCACCGTTATTTACCCCGACAAGACGGGTAAACTGGCTAAGGACACCTCCGGTGAGGACGAAAACTGGTACACCATCGCCTACGATAACGGCGACGTGTACCGCGGACACCTTAAAAAGGCTCTCAAGCACGGCACGGGCATCATCGTCTATGCCAACGGCGACAAGTACTCGGGTAACTTCGTGGACGACGTTATCTCGGGCGCAAGCACCGAGCAGTACGAGTGCGTCTACACCTATGCCAACGGCGACGTTTACTCGGGTGACTTCCTTGACGGCAAGAAGCACGGCCAAGGCAAGCTGACCTTTGCCGACGGTGACGACGACCCCGAGAATAACCCCTACTACGAGGGTAGCTTCGAAAGCAATATGCGCCACGGCCAGGGTACCGAGCGTTACACCGACGGCTCCGTCTATACCGGCGGCTTCTCGGGCGACCTGCGCAACGGCAACGGTCTCTTTAATTACGCTAACGGCGACTACTACGACGGCGCCTTCGTTGACGGCATCCGCGAGGGTAAGGGCGCTTACGTCTGGGAGAACGGCGACCGCTATGACGGCGCCTTTGCAGGCGGCGATATGAACGGCGAGGGTACCTACACCCTTTCTACCGGCAAGAAGTATCACGGTCAGTTCAAGGACGGTCAGATCGTCCTGGGCGAAGGCTCTATACTGGACCTGACACCTAACGAATAAAATAGCTTTTTATGCAGGGGGACTTTTGAAAAAGTCCCCCTGCACCCCCTAAAACTCCCAAACAGGGAAGAAGGGCTTGGCGACAGAGAGATAGGAATCACAAATTTCAATCTGTAGGGACCGCCGAGGACGTCGGTCCCTACGGATATAAGATGTTATCCCATCTCTATCCCCAAACCAAGTATAATCCCCCTTTACAAAAGTTTTTGGAGGAGCGCGAGGAACCTTTTTTCAAAAAGGTTCCTCGCACCAACACCATGAAAAAAATACTTATGACCACAATGTCGCTGGATATCGGCGGCGCAGAGACACATATAACAGAGCTTTGTAAGGCGCTGGCTTCTATGGGCTACGACGTGACGGTAGCCTCGGGAGGGGGCGTATACGTACCCACCCTGGAGGCCGCGGGGGTAAAGCACGTTACTCTACCCCTTGCCACCAAGAACCCTTTGCAGGTCTTAAAGGCATACAGAGGGCTCAAAAAGCTCATAAAGCGGGAGGACTTCGACGTGGTACACGCCCACGCCCGTATCCCCGCCTTTATCTGCGGACTTCTCTCAAAGAGGCTGAAATTCCGCTTTGTCACCACCGCCCACGGCACCTTCGACGTGACCCCCTTATGGAAGCTAATCACCAACTGGGGCGAAAAGAGCCTCTCGGTAAGCTACGACATCAAGGAATACTTAATAAATAACTACGGCATCCCCGCGGATAATATCAGCCTGACGGTAAACGGCATTGACGTAGAGCGCTTCTCAAGCGCTGACCCCTCGGGTATAGACGAGGAGTTTGACCTATCGCCTTCCGCCCACCGTCTCATGTACCTTTCCCGAATAGACGGCGGCACCGCCCCTGCAGGCAGGACCCTGATGGGTGCGGCAAGAATACTTGCAAAGAAGTATGACGACCTGCAGGTGCTTATCGTAGGCGGCGGAACCGACCTTGAGGCTATGAAAGCGCTGGCAGAGGAGCTGAACGGCGAGTTTGGCAGAAAAATCGTCACCCTGACCGGCCCACGTACCGACGTTCACCGCTTCTGCGCCTGGCCAACGGTGGGAATCGGCGTTTCCCGAGCTATCCTCGAGATAATGTCCGCCGCAAAGCCCGTCGTGCTTATGGGCACCCAGGGCGGCCTCGGCATCTTTGACGAAAACACCCTGGAGGCGGCCCTTAAGACCAACTTCACCTGCCGCGGCTATCCCTGCCTTTCGGGGGAGCAGACCGCAGAGGCAGTTTCGACACTTTTCGACAAAACAGAGACAGAAAGGGCGGCCCTCGGCGCGTTTGGCGTTGAGACCGTGTCGAAAAACTACTCTATCTCACGTATGGCGCAGGACGCGGCGGCTTTATACGAGAGCATGACCCCCAAGCGCCGCTACAAATACGGCGAGCTTGTTATGGGCGGCTACTACGGCTACGCCAACATCGGTGACGACTCACTTCTGCAGGTGGTCACCCATATGATACGTGAGGCGAGACCCGACAGCCGCATAACCGTCCTCTCCAAAAGCCCGAGAGAGACCGAAAGGGCGGTCTCGGTGCACAGCGTAGGACGCTTTAACCCCTTCGCAGTATTCCTTGCCTTTTTGAAGGCAAAGGTGCTTATCTTCGGTGGCGGAAGCCAGCTTCAGTCGGCTACCTCCACACGCTCTCTCTCCTATTATCTGTGGCTTTTGCGCATGGCAAAGGTTATGGGACTAAAGACGGTGCTCTTCTCTAACGGCATCGGCCCCTTCGCCTCGGAAAAGGACGAGAAAAAGGTGGCAGAGGTGCTCTCGCGGGTGGATCTGATCACCCTGCGTGATACCTATTCCCTCGATAAGCTGAAGGAGATCGGCCTTGATACGGGCTCCGTCCATCTCTCTGCCGACCCCGCCTTTCTTATGAAGGGCTCCGACCCCGCCTGGTGCCGACATCTGCTCTCCAAGGCGCAGGTAGAGGGGGACTACTTCGTCATCTCTCTGCGCAAGTGGAAGCACAACGACCCTGCCCTTTCCCATAAGGTGGCGAAGATGTGCCGCGACATCAAGGAAAAGCACCGACTGACGCCCCTTTTCCTGCCTATGCAGACCGACCGCGACTTAGAGCTGTGTACTCGGACAGCGGAGTCGGCAGGGGGCAAGGTGCTCCGCGGACTTTCCGCAGGCGAGGCAAAGACGGTCATCGCAGGCGCGCGCTTCGTGTGCGGTATGCGACTGCACCTGCTTATTTATGCCGCCGCCTCGGCCGTGCCCGCTATGGCACTTTCCTACGACCCCAAGGTGGATGCCTTCTTCGCGGATATGGATAATTCCCTTATCCTCTCGGTGAAGGACGTGGAGGAAACAAAGCTCACCAAATACGCCGAGGCAGCCCTTCGCGCAGACCGCGAGGCGCTTAAGGCAAAGGCAGCGGCCTTCAAGGAAAAGGCATATATCAGCCTTGATAAGCTAAAGGAAATCATATGACTGTTTACTCAGGGGGAACTCTTGTAAGAGTTCCCCCTATGTCCTATTGGAACATCGGCTCACCCTTCGCGCGACGGCGCTCGCTCGGCTTCACCGTGTTCCTGCTACCTCCTCGTCCGCCTTTATCTGCGCCTGTGGCAGCGGCGGACTGCGTCGCCCCCCTCAG
>JAZQCR010000150.1:0-5340 GCA_045546375.1 Eubacteriales bacterium
ACCGTCCTTAGCATCGACTACCGTCAGAACGGCATCGGCTCACACAGCTGCGGGCCGCAGTTACTTGAAAAATACAGACTCAACGAGAAGGAATTTACCTTTAAGGTACTTGTAAAATTCTAAAAATCAAAACTCCTTGAAAGAGATCTTTCAAGGAGTTTTATTATTGCAAAAAAGAGGGGTGTGTGCTATAATCCAAATAACTCATTATGGTTTTTGAAAGGAACAAAAAATGAAACGCCCTTTTATTAAACTGTCTGCAGTATGTCTTTCCGTAGCTACGCTGTTAAGCTCCTGCGGCGCGGCAAACGAAACAGAAACGGAAAAGCAATCGGAATCAACATCCGAAACGGAAGAGGTGAGCGAATCCGTGATAATATTCGACGGTGACACAATAAGAGAAATAAGAACCGACAACCAAGAAAGAAAAGATCTGCCATCCGTTTTTTCCACAGGTAAGGGTTACGAGGATCTGATATTCTACGAAACAGAGGCTCCGTCAACCGAGGGAAAGGTCATTATGGACACAACCTCGCTTTCATCCAAAATACCGACCTTAAAAAAGGCGTACGGCTCGGCAAAGGTAGTAAACGTAACGGACAGCGCCCTGCCCTTCGGCACGGCTCTGCAGGCCACCGTAACCACCGTCCCCGAGAACCCCTACAATTTTCAGCTCCAGCTCGGCACAACGGCCCTTTCCGGTAATGCAAAGGCAGGTGACCTGATAACCGTCAGCTTTTACGCCAGATGCGTAGGCAGTGACAAGGGGCAGGTAGGCATCGTTATAGAGCAGGGCAGGGGCAAGTATGACAAACTGCTCTCAAATGTTGCCGACGTCACCTCCGAATGGAAGGAATTCAGATATGCCGTAAACTACAAGGAGAACTATACCAGCGTCAACCTCCGTCTCGGCTATATGGCGCAGACTGTTGAGATCGGCGGCTTTTCCATCGTCAACGCCAACCAAAGCGGATCTGCCGTCTCATTAAATCCCGACCTTTTAAGGGGTGCAAAATGGAGAGAAGAGGCATTTAAACGTATAGAGGATATACGAAAGGGGGATTTCAATATCGTCGTCACCGACACCGACGGCAACCCCATTGAAGGCGCAGAAGTGGATATCGAGATGTTCGAGCACGAATTCGAATGGGGGTGCGGAGTGAATAAAGACACCGCTCTCAATTCGGATAAGCTCTCTAAGATATCAAGCATTTTCAACTCTGCAGTTCTCGAAAACGATCTTAAATGGTCACGCTATGAGCAAACCCCTCAGTTGTCTGCAGATATAATTGCGGCTCTGTCGGATGCGGGCATAAACACAGTGCGCGGTCACTGTCTGCTATGGGACCGTGTACGCAAAAATAACGATACGTCGGTTCCCGAGGATCTGCCCGGCCTATACGATGACCGCGAAGCGATGACCGAGCGTATCCGCGCTCATATAAATCAAATGCTCACCGAAGTGGATGGCATCGCGGAATGGGACGTGCTCAACGAAGCCTGCAAGAATACCGTCATGCAGGATAAGCACGGCAAAGAGCTTATCGCAGAGTGGTTTTCAATGGCACGTGAGGCCGATCCTGACATGAAGCTCTATTATAACGATTACGAAACTTCGAGCAAGCTCTTCACTCTGCTTAACAGTATGGAGGAAATGGGCGTAGACTACGACGGCATAGGCATCCAGTCTCACTACTCTTCCGTGCCCGATATGGATGGCCTGATCTCCTTCTATGAACGGCTGTCAAAATACGGCAAGGAAATAAAGATCACCGAATACGACTTCGCCTGCGAAGATCCGCTCCTGCAGGCATCCTTCACCCGTGATCTTATGATACTTGCCTTCAGCCTTGACGTGATGGAGGGCTTCTACCTGTGGGGCTTCTTCGGCGGTGAGGGAGAAAAGTTCGTGGGATACGACAAGGACGGCGATCCCCGTCCCGCCCTCACGCAGATAGAGGACCTCATATACAATAAGTGGTGGACGGAAGAAGAAGGCAAGACCGACTCGGACGGTAGGCTCTCCTTTAACGGCTACTACGGCTCGTACAATATCTCCGTAACGGCAAACGGCACGAAAAAGATAGTATCCCTCGACTGCTTCAGCGATTCTGACCGCGAGATACGTGTCGTAATGCCGTAAGATCGCAGTCATAACCACACTGCCGATAGTTTTAGTTACACAAAAAATCCCGTGACTTTCGGTCACGGGATTTTTATATCCATTTTAATATTTCATTTTTTCGATTAACCAGCTCTCCGTCCATTACGGCGCGGAGCACCCGCTCAAGGGTTTCTCCTATCTCCTTGCCCTTTAGGCCCGCCTGCATCAGATGGCTTCCGTTTACCGCAAGAGCGCCTACGGTATATGGCTTGCCGCCCTTTTTGGCGGCGACGACCGCGTCCCCTGCATCTCCGTGCAGCTTGCAAAGGCGCAGGGCACCCTCGTAGCCTATCTTATTCATAAGATAAAGAGCATCCCTCTCACACTCGGGCAGAGGTGCGTCATAATTATCTATAAGGTCGGTTATCTCACCGCTTAATTTATTAGATAACTTGAGAGTAGACACGGCATCTCTGTCACTACGAAGTAGCGCCGCCATACGGATGACCTTGTCAAAGGGCAATCCACCGTCAATACGGGAGGGCTCAATGCCCGCGCACCTTAAGACGTCGGCATACTCCTCTATTATCCCGGGCGCACCCTCACCCATCACGATGCCGAAGAGCTCTGTGGCGATACGCTCTCTTGACACAAGTGATAATAAATGCGCACATTCGTGCAAGGCACTTGAGGTATTCTCCTCTATTTTGAAACAAAGGCGTGAGGCAAAACGCAGGGCGCGCAGGATGCGTAGGGCATCCTCATGAAAACGCACAGAAGGCTCGCCTACCGCGCGGATAACCCCTGCCTCAAGGTCAGCTCTGCCACCGAAAAGGTCTACTATCTCCCCCTCTGCCGACAGCGCCATAGCATTTACGGTGAAATCACGGCGGGAAAGATCCTCGGCAAGCTCACGGGTGAAACTGACCGAATCGGGATGCCTGCCGTCGGTGTAACCGCCGTCAAGACGGAAGGTAGTCACCTCGGCACTATCCTCACCCGAAAGCACGGTAAGGGTGCCGTGCTTGATACCGCTATCATAGGTGCGAAAGCCATCCCCGAAGCAGGTCTTCATCTCCTCGGGTAGAGCCGAGGTGCATATATCATAGTCCCCCGGGGTAAAGCCAAGCAGGCGGTCGCGAACGCAACCGCCTACAAGATACGCTTGATACCCGCCCTCTCGCAGGGCGCGCAATATTTCCTTTATACCGAGTGGTATATTCTTCATCATTTTGCAATAAGACCGTCGTGGGGAGCCTCTTCGTTAGAGTTTACCACGTTTTTCGCCTTGGGCATGATGACCCAAGCGTTATTGATCCAGCGCTGCTTGTCAAGGCGCTGATCCTCGGGCAGATCGTGACCCAGGTCGGGACGGTTTACCAGCTCGACCTCACAGTTGCCCGCCGAATCGTAGGTAGCAGTCTCCATAACGCTGGAGGCACCGCCGTCCACCATAGCGGCGTTTACGCATCCCTCGTCGTAGAGGATATCCGCAAGATCCTTTAAGTCACAGCCTGCGCTGTGTGCAGGGTGTCTGCCGTCAACGACGAGGAAGATGACCTCTCCCGTCTTTCTCTGACCGAGAGCAGTACGGGGAGCGATGCCCCATCCGCTGACGTTCTGCTTATTTCCGTTGGAGATAAGTATCATCTCTGCGGTAACGGCAGAGCGAAGACCGAGGCCAAGAGCCTCCGAGCCGCTGTAGCTGCCCGCTACCATTACGTTGCTTTCGGTCATGCCGATAAGACGGTAATATCCGCTCTTATGTCCGCAGACCAACTCCTTATCCTCAATGAGGATACCGTAGGGGGTACCGCCGTTGGAAACATAGTTTTCATCAACGAAGCCGCCGCCGTTTATACCTGCCACCGCTCCGCTATTGGCGATCATGGAGGATACCTGCTCACCGCAGACGTACTGACGTGAGGTATCTACGAGCTTGACTCTCGAGGGGTCGGGGCAGAGCATAAGATAGCCGACGTATTTACCCGCCGTGGACGTACCTGTTATCTCCTTTATATAAACGCCCTCCGACTGCTTATAGTAGCCCTCTTCAGCGTACTTCTTCTCCTCTTGGCGAGAACGCTCCTCCTCGCTCATCTCATCATCAGAGCCGTTAACGTAGAAGTCGTCCTTATTGATATCGTTCACGTCGGTCTTAAGAGAATTCTGCACCTCATCCTGCGCGTCCAGCATCTGACGGTGCTCGTCAATAAGCACGGGAGGGATGACTATCTCGGACACCCAATGGTGATGGAAGGTGGTCATGCCCGTTTCCAACCAGAAATCCTGAGCGATGGGAACGACTCCGCAGCCCACTGCGAAGAAAAACGATATGGCCGCCGCAAGGATAAAGGACACGACGGAAACTCCGCTCCACTTAAGCACCTTGGAAACGTTACCGTTACTTTTCTTACCGGAATCAAGTTTTTCTTTCACTTCGTATTCTCCAAAATACACTTATAAATCCCATATAAGATAGGCCCATCCTATCTCATCTTACAGTATATCATATTTTATGATTTTGTCAAGAAACATATTTTCTATTGACAGTCTCTTAATAATATGGTAATATTTATGCGGTAGAGGTGCGATGCACCAAAAGTAGCGACAGAGACGTCGGGTAGGACGGTCGTGAAAGGGGTCATCGCCGAAGCCACGGTCATCTTACCCGATGCCGCAGGCTGGGACGGCGCAGAATATGCGCCGTACTGTCACGAAAGTGGAGCGCTATCGGATATCAACGTATCTTAACGCACCATTGGTGCGTTTTATTTTTTCAGAAAGAAGGTTTTACTATGAAGAAACAATTTCTCGTGGTCGCGCTGACGGCCATACTGCTTGTGGCTTCACTTGCGGTACTGTCAGTCGTAATGAAGACCGAGACCATGGTCGACTGTGCCGACTGTGCGGGTGAAGGCGTGCTCCTTGACGTAGCGTGCGAAGCCTGCGAAGGAAGCGGCGAGGTAAAGGCCGCCAGCAATTACTACGCGACCTTTATGTCTTTAGTACCCGCGCTCATCGCCATTATCCTGGCGCTGGTAACAAAAGAGGTATACAGCTCCCTTTTCATCGGTATCATCACCGGCGCATTCCTTTACAACAACTATAACGCCGTGGGTGCCGTTGACACCATTACCAACGACGGCCTTATCGCCGCAGTATCGGGTACCGCAGGTATCTTTATCTTCCTTGTGGTCCTCGGCGTACTTGTCGCCCTTATCAACAAGGCAGGC
>JAZQCR010000151.1:0-11862 GCA_045546375.1 Eubacteriales bacterium
AAGTGTCGGTGCAAATATTCGAGAGGCGTTTTATGGTCACGGAACGGCTGATTTTATTGCCAAACTTCAAATTGCGCTTAAAGAATGTTCCGAAAGTGAGTATTGGCTTGAACTTTTAATTGAAAGTGGTTATTACGAAAAAAACGATATTTTAGATAAGTGTATTGAAGTCAAGAAATTACTGATTGCTTCTATAAACACGGCGAAAAGTAAGGTTGCTAAATGAGGTTTTGAAATGGTCAGAGAAATTGATTGTAATGAGCTAACGGAACTTTTAGAATTATATTTGCATTTACACGAGAATACTGTTCCTGACACTACTGAAATACTAAATAACGCATGGAATACCATTGTTCAAGATAAAAATCATCATATCATTGTAAATGAAGTGAACGGCAAAATTGTTTCTTCTTGTGTCTGTGTAATTATTCCTAATTTAACAAGAGACGTAAGGCCCTATGCATTTATTGAAAATGTTGTCACGCACAAAGATTATCGTGGTTACGGATATGCAACGCAATGCTTAAATTACGCAAAGGAAATAGCGATAAAAGAAAATTGCTATAAAATGATGTTACTTACAGGTTCAAAAGACGATAAGACTTTGAGTTTTTATAATAATGCAGGCTATAATAGTGCAGATAAGACAGCATTTATTCAATGGCTTGAATGATAATATGATTCTATCATTCATTTTATTTAGGTTCATTTTCGTGGTGTAAACCCAAAAATCCCGAATGCGAAAGCGTTCGGGGTTTTACTTTTTCATTTTTCACTCTTCACTAAAAACGCATTTGGGATTTTTGGAAAGTAAGAAGTAATAGTGAATAGTGAAGAAGTATTGCGGTTATCCTGCCTTCTTTTACAGGAAAAAATAGTTTGCAGAACTGCTTGAAAAAGCATCTAAAAACGAACTTGGCCGATAGAAAATTAAACCATAGGTTGTTTTTTATAAAATTCGCCTCCATTGAAAACAACTATGATTTGTTGTATAATAAAGACAACGAAAGTACTTTCAAAAACATTTAAGGAGGTTTTTATGAATAATATAGGTTTAAATATTTCGACACTGCGAAAGGAAAAGGGAGTAACGCAGGAAGACCTTGCAAAATATGTTGGCATTTCTGCCCAGGCGGTTTCAAAATGGGAAAATGGCGGGGTGCCTGATATAGAATTGTTGCCTAAAATTGCCGATTATTTCGAGACTTCTATTGATAGATTATTTGATAGAAATGTTATGCAGTATAAAGAATACAATTCGGCATTTACTAAAAAAATAATAAATACTCCCGAGTCAGAACGGTTCAAAATTGCTTTTGAATATTGTTGGGATATAGAAAGAGCACTAACGGGAAATGATTTTGATGACGGAAGTATTGAAGATTACAATAGCCGAATCGAAAAAAATCATCAACAGTATTCAAGTATGTTATTTGACCAAGGTTTTACAAGAATGGGGATTGCAAACAGACTTCAATATTTTTTACTTGTACCCGAAAGTGAAAATAAAGAATTGGCTTTTTTTGATAATGTTGATTATTGCGAATTATTTAAACACCTTTCTGACAAAGATTTTTTCAAAGCATTGGTATTTTTAAATAAACGAGATAGCGAAAAAGCATTTACCCCAAAACTATTGACCAAAATCGATATCAGTGAAGAGAAAGCAAAAAGTATTATCGGTATATTTAAAAAATACAATATGGTTTCTTCTACTTTTATTGAGATAGACGATGCTGTTCAAGAGTATTTTAGTTTTTCTCCCACACCGTCTTTTATTGCATTATTGATATTCGCAAGAGAAATTATATGTAAACCCAATTCTTTTTCTTACTATCACCAATGTCGCACAAAACCATATTTATTGTAAAATATGGCATTATTCAAATCCCCTATGGCTGTACAGGTCATAGGGGATTTCATTTACTTGATTTTAAAATGTTTTTCTAGAATACTAATACTGTTTTTAGATAATACAATGTAGGAGCAATATTAGAGAAAAAAGAAGGAGGGCTCCCCACAAACTATGTGGGCTTATACCTAATGATATTGCACTTGGTGCAAACATATGCTATAATACAACCAAGGCGGTGAGAATATGTTTGGTTCGATATACGGTGATATAATCGGTTCATATTATGAAGTTCATTGTACGAAGGATTATAATTTTGAGCTTCAAAGGGACAGTACGTTTACTGACGATACCGTATTAACGGTTGCTGTATGTCAAGCGATTTTAAATAATCCCGATGTTATTACTCGGTGGAATATACGAAACCGCGGTTTTGAATATGCAGGTCAGTTTCGCCGGTATTATTCATATTACCCAAATGCAGGTTTTGGCAATATGTTTTTTGACTGGGCAAGGTCAGGCGGGTGCAGAATTAATCGAAGCTACGCCAACGGCGGTGCGATGCGTGCGGTGCCCATCGGCTATGCGTATGATACTATTGAACAAGTCCTCCTTCAAGCAAAAGCCAGTTGTTTCTATACACATAATAATAAAGAAGCCATTAGGGCGGCTCAAGCGGTTGCAACAGCAGTATTTCTTGCTCGAAATGGGGAAAGTAAAGATAAGATCCGTAGTTATTTGGAAGGTAAACCTCACTATGACCTTTCTAAAAAGTTAGATGAACTAAGGAATACTTATGTTTTCAACAGTAGAGCTTCTTACAGTGTGCCGCCGGCAATCATAGCGTTTATAGAATCGAGCGATTATGAAAGCGCTATTCGAAATGCCATATCTCTTGGCGGTGACGCCGATACCGAAGCGTGCATTGCCGGGGGAATAGCAGAGGCTTATTATAGATCGATACCCAAACATATATCTGATTTCTGCGACAAAAGAATCGATTATTCACTCAAAAGCGTAGTATTGGATTTTAGAAATCAGTTTTGCAAATGAATTAGTAGAATATAGTGGTCCGGGGGTCAAAAAAGAAGGTTACTTTCGTAACCGCCTTTTTGAATCTTTTTGCCTTGCGGTAAATTATGACGCTTCGTTAATGATATTCGCTTCGGCTCAGCCGATACATCACTTAACCCCCTTGCCCCTTCGACGCTTTTATGCTATACTTTATATCAAGGTAGGTGATCGTGTTGAATAAGAGAACTATCAATAAGATTCTGTCAGATACTGCGTATATCAGGTATGCGGGCACTGAGGGAGAGCGGCGATGCGCCGAATATTTGGTGTCCCGTTGTGCGCATCCGGGGCTTAGCCCACGTATTGAGGAATATACCTTTGACACCTTTCGGGTGCATACGGAGCGCCTTACTGTTGACGGCGAGGAGTTTGAATGTCGCGGGTATCTTGGCGCACGAAGTGGCGAGGTGAGCGCGGAGCTTTATTATTTACCCGCTACTGACGCCGCATCTCTTAAAAAGTGCAAGGATCGGGTGATCCTTACCGACAGACCCTGCGGCTCGGCTTTATATAAAATGGCTGTGGAAAACGGCGCAAAGGGGATCATCACCTATAACGGTAATGCCAATATGCCCGATAATGATATAGATATAAGGCGGATCGGCTTTGAATACGACAGGCAGAGCAGTATTCCCTTGATAAACGTGAATATCAAGACTGCCCTTGAGCTTATCAAAAAGCAGGGAAAGACCTGCAGCATCACTCTGGCGCAGTCCCCCTACGTTGCCACCTCTCAAAACGTCATTTTAGATATTCCGGGCGAGAGCGAGGAGATGATCGTCCTGTCCGCTCACTACGATTCCACCGCTCTTTCGGTGGGGGCCTACGATAATATGTCGGGCTGTATCGCTCTTCTTTATATAGCGGAGCATTTTGCGGGGAGAAAAAACAGATTTTCCATTCGTCTTTCGTGGTGCGGAGGGGAGGAGCTGGGGCTGCTGGGTTCCCTCGAATACTGCAAAGCCCATAAGGATGAGCTTAAAAATGCAGTCCTCAATATAAATCTCGATATGTTAGGCCCCATTATAGGCGACTTTGCGGCTTTTTCCTGCGCTGACGAAAAGATGGAGCAAGATCTCGGGTCGTTTTTAGGCAGGCACAGATACCGCGGGGATATAAATCATAAGATAAGATTCAGCGACTCCAATTCCTTCGTTTACTTTGGTGTGCCCGCCGTTTCCTTTGCCAGATATGCGCCGAATACTCTGACCCAGACCCATACCCGTTATGATAGGGCAGAGGTGATCTCCGCGGATGTCCTGCTAAAGGATATGCGGATCATAACCGCCTTTGTGGAGGATCTGCAGAACAATTACGAAAAGTATGCACCCATCGGCATCTCTGAAAAGATCAGAGACGAGGTGGAGAATTTTATGAAGCCAAGGATATATCCGGCTTGGTTAAGAGGTGAGAATAAATGATCAACGAAACGTCTTTAGATACACTTTGCGCTGCCCTTGCATACGCTATGGGGGTGGACGTGCCCGCAGAGGCGGCGCCTGCCTGCAGTGCCCTTACGGGATTTATCGATAAAAAGCTCGGTGGCAAAAAGGCAGATCGGGTCATTATGTATAATCCCGACGCCATAGCCCAGTGGGTATACGAGAAATATAACGGTATGTTTGAAGAGATCTTGGCAGATACGGATATATCGGTTCCCTTTGCTACGGTGATGCCCTCGGTGACCCCCGTTTGCTTCGGTACCATGTATACCGGCGCTAAGCCCGAGGTGCACGGCATACAGTCCTACGTAAAGCCTGTCATCACTATCGATACTATTTTTGATGCACTGATCAGGTGTGGCAAAAAGCCCGCCATCGTCAGTACCGCAGGAGATAGCCTATCCAAGATATATTTAGAGCGGGAGATGGATTATTTTTTCTATGACACCGTGGATGAGGTCAATAAAAAGGCAGAGGAGCTGATCGCAGGCGGAGAATACGACTTTATCGTTATTTATAACGGAAATTACGACAGCACCATGCATAAGTTCGGCCCCGAAAGCAAAGAGGCTCTGGCAGAGCTTCGAGGGAATATTAAGGCGTATAAAGACCTCTTGACACTGGCTAAAAAGAGCAACGAGGGGAAGAATATCCTTATGGGCTTTGCCATGGATCACGGATGCCACGAGATCGATGGGGGCTGCGGCTCTCACGGCCTCGCTATGGAGGAGGACCTGAATATCGTGCATCTGTATTCCCTTATCGGGGCAGAGAAGTGACCACAGCGAGATAGGATGGATAGATTTTTACGAATTGCAGTTAGTTTTAAACTAACTGCAATTTTTATTTGCTTTGGGGTCAACCCGAGGGCATTATCCGATCCGGGTAATGACCGGATGCGCAGAAACGGGACGTGTTCCTCCCGCAAGGGGGAGTTATGGTCAATGCGGCCGCATTGCCGGCAGGGTTTCTGGCGGTCAGAGCGGAGCCTGTAACGGTGTGGCATTATAGGCCCTGCTACAGTTTCAAGCTTGTCTAAGAGCCAACTAATCGGACCGCCTCAAGACTTGCTCTTTTATCTTGACATGAAAAATATAGGGTGCTATAATGTAAAAAAGTTATTTTGCGGGAGGCAAGCTATGGCAAAAAGAATATTATTTCAGGGTGACTCCATAACCGACTGCGGCAGAGACCGCGGCTATTTCTACGGTATGGGTAACGGTTATCCCCTTCTTGTAAAGGGAGTTCTTGGCCTTGATGAGCCCGGCGAATTTGAGTTTATAAACCGCGGTATCAGCGGCAACCGTATCGTTGACCTTTACGCAAGGATAAAGCTGGACTTTATCAACCTTAAGCCCGATTACGCCAGCATCTATATCGGTGTCAACGACGTCTGGCACGAGATAAATCAGCAGAACGGCGTGGACACTGATAAGTTTGAGAAGATATACACCATGCTTATTGACGAGGTGAAAGCCGCTTGCCCCGATACCAAGCTGATGATAATCGCTCCCTACGTGTTAGAGGGCAGCGCTACCTGCAATACCGAGGAGATCCCCGATAAGTTAGAAAGATTTAAAAAGGACGTAGTCAAGAAGGCGGCGGTAGCGAAGAAGATCGCTGAAAAGTACTCTCTGCCTCTCATAGAGCTTCAGCCTGCCTTTGACGAGGCGTGTGAGAAGGCCCCTGCAGCATACTGGACCGCAGACGGCGTACACCCCACCACCTGCGGCCACGAGATCATAAAGAGACTGTGGTTAGACGCATTTGAGAAAATGAGGTAAACTGCTAAGTATCGGCGTTTCCCCTTTAATTAACTGTGCAAAGCAATGAAAAAAACGTATATAACTACAATGCCCGATCACATCGGCGCATTCCTCAAGGCCAGCGAATGCTTCGCGTCCCTGGGGATAAATATCACCCGCGTGAGCTATAACAAGGCGGTGGACTCCCACACCTTGTTTATCGACGCGGAGGGCAGTAAGGAGCAGCTCTTTGAGGCTGACAGACTCCTTGATAAAATAGGCTATCTGCAGAGCTACAGAAACGATGACAGCATCGTTTTATTAGAGTTTTGTCTTAAGGACGAGCCCGGCAGCGTCACCGACGTGCTGGTGCTGATAAATAAATTTAACTTCAATATCTCGTATATAAGCTCACAGGAAAACGGTACCGATTATCAGTACTTTAAGATGGGCCTTTTCGTGGATGACGCAGACAGGATATCACGGTTCTTGGCGGAAGCGGAAAAGCTCTGTAAGGTGCGGATAATAGATTACAACCCTTCGGAAAAGGTTTATGACAACAGTATATTTTACAGCTCCTTTGTAAGCGGACTGTCAAAGCGACTGGGCATTTCCGAGGAGGCGGAGGGCGAGCTGTTAGTCAATGCCAATCTGGCCATGCAGACCCTTGACGAAAGGGGACTTTCGCCCTACAAGACCTTTGACAGCATAAGCCACTTTGCCGACCTTTTGGCAAGGTCGAGGGGAGCGGGCTTCGAGGTGAGGATAACCTCTCATCCCGTGACCGACAGCACCGAGATCATAGTGATCGAGCCGCCCTGCGGCAGTAATACCATTATCATTAAAAGTGACCGAGAGCTCTTGTTTATCGACTGCGGATATGCAGTTTATCGCGAGGAAATGGAGCGTATCTTCCGTGATCTGCTTGGCCCCCTTGACGGTATCACTAAACGCATCTTGGTTACCCACGCGGACGTTGACCACTGCGGGCTATTGCCTATGTTTGACGAGATCGTGGCAAGCGTCAAGACTGCAGAGTGCTTGCGCCTTGAGTATGAGGGTAAGGACGGCTTCCGTGAGCAGAATCCGCTACACAAGCCGTATATCAAGATGTGTAAGATACTGACCGACTATAAGCCCGTATCCCCGCATAAGGTTATGGGTCTATGGGATAGAGAAGGGGGTGGAGAGCCGCTCTTGCAGGTGGGCACCTTTGACTTCGGGCAGTTGCATTTTAACGTATATGAGGGCAGGGGAGGTCACCTGGCAGGCGAGACCGTTCTGGTGGAGCCTACCTACCGTATAGCATTCACGGGGGATATTTATATCAATACCCACGGGCTTACCGCCCTTCAGGCTGAGTATAACCGATATGCACCCATATTGATGACCTCGGTGGATACCGACCCTGCGCTCTGCAGACTGGAGCGTGACGCCGTTATGAACGTGCTTAGTGACGGTGAATGGCAGGTATTCGGCTCTCACGGAAGTAAAAGAGATATGACTATTGATCGGACGGTGAAAGGATGAACAGTTTATTGTCCTGCGCCATGGATATAGGCGAGCAGATGCTCATTTCGGGCGCAGAGGTACATAGGGTAGAGGAGAGCATCAGCCGTATCTGCTACGCCTTGGGTGCTAAGCGGGTGGACGTCTTCATTATCACCAGCAGTATGGTCGCCACGGTAGAGACTGCCGGCGGAAAGACCTATACACAGACCAGAAGAGTTGTGTCGAGCAGTATCAATTTTGAGAGACTGCATCTTTTAAATCAGCTTTCAAGGCAGATCTGCACGGGCGGGCTTTCCGAGGCGCAGATAAGAGAAAGGTTCGAGGCGGCTGTAGACTGCAAACGCTACCCCTTGTGGACGGAGTTTATCGCCTATGCGGTCATCGCCGCGGTGTTTACTCTGTTTTTCGGCGGTAACGCCCCTGAGGCCGTGGTCTCATTATTTATCGGCGCTATCGTGAGGGTGAGCATCTTCCTTTGTGATAAGGTCATCACCAATAAGATATTCGGTAAGTTCTTTGCTTCGGTGGTGATCACGCTTTTGTCCTTCCTATCTCTGCGGGTAGGCTTTATTGGCAACGTGGACACGGTAATAATCGGTAATATAATGACCCTTATCCCCGGTATAGGTTTAACCAATGCTCTCCGTGATCTTTTCACGGGTGATAGCATAGCAGGGCTCCTTCGTTCAATAGAAGCGGTGCTTATCGCCCTTGCTATTGCCGCAGGCTATTTCTTAGTGGCTATATTCGGAGGGCTTGCGCTATGAGTACGACCGAGATAATACAGATCTTCGCCGGCTTTGTTGGCTCCATTGGCTTTGCCGTACTCTTTAATATCCGCGGGATAAAGCTGTGGATAACCGCCCTCGGCGGACTGCTGTCCTGGCTTTTGTTCGTTCTTTTAAGCAAGTGTATTGCCGGTGAGCCTGCTATCTACTTTATAATAGCCCTGGTGATCTCCTTGCTTGCGGAGTTGATGGCAAGAGTGCTTAAGACCCCTGCCGCTACCTTTATTACTACCTCCCTGATACCGCTTATCCCCGGTAGCTCCCTTTACTACACCATGGCCTATGCCTTTGGAGAGAACTTTGAAAATTTCCTTAAAAAGGGAGTGTATACACTTGAGCTGGCGGCTGCCTTAGCCCTTGGGATAATCGTTTCCACCACCCTTGCGCGTATACTGTATCATAAAAAAATCAAGCGGTGATATTTATGTTAAAAAGAAAAGATATCAGGGTCAGAGATCCGTTTATTGTAAATGAGGGTGGGGTGTACTATATGTACGCCACTACCGGTGAGAGGACTATGTCCTATTACTTTAGCCGTGACCTTGAGAGGTGGGAAGAGGGCGGCGTGGCCTTCGAGATCCCCGAGGATTTCTGGGCTTATGTGGATGTTTGGGCATCCGAGGTGCATAAATACAAGGGGAAGTTTTATCTCTTTGTGTCCCTGCTTGGGCATAATGGCTTAAGAGCCACACAGATAGCCGTTTGCGACACGCCCAAGGGGCCTTTTATCCCCATCGCCAACCACGGCGCCACCCCTGCGGGGCAGAGCTGTATCGACGGCACCCTCTACGTGGACGGCGATACTCCGTATATCGTGTATTCTCACGACTGGCCCGACTGCTACGATGAGGAAAAGGATGCTTTTGTAGGGCAGATCTGCGCCGCACAGCTCACCCCCGACCTAACCGAGATAGTAGGTGAGCCCTTCAGACTCTTTACCTCGGCAGAGGTGCCTATCTCGGCGGCAACGCCTCATCATATAACCTGGCAGGGCAAGCCCGCCATCCGCTACGGCTCGGACGCACCCTTCTTGCAGAGGCTGTCGGACGGCACTCTTTATCTCACCTGGTCGCCCTACCTGAATAATTACGTGGTGCTTGGTGCCATCAGCGAGAGCGGTGATATCAGAGGCCCGTGGAAGCACCTTGACAAGCCACTCTTTGACCGCAACGGCGGCCATGCCATGTTCTTTGATGACAATGAGGGCAGACGGATCATGTGCCTGCACGCGCCTGAACGTCACATGGAGGAGCGCGCCAATCTTTTTGTTGTAGAGGAAAAGGACGGGGCTCTAAAGATCGTCGAGGAACTTCAATGAATAAAAATTAACCCCCGCTTGCAAAGCAAGCAGGGGAATTCGTTTTATTAAATTATTCGCACTTGTTGGAGCAGTAGAGTCTGCCGTGGCCCTTATCATACTTGAAGTTGAAGAGGTGCTCGATGGTACCGTCCTCGTTCTCCTTGTACTCTACCATAGACCATGCGGGAGGATTCTTGGTGTCGGTCAGGTAGTGACCGCCGACAGACCAGAGGTAGGTCGAGCTTTCCGCGTCGATCTCACGGATAGCGCCCATATAGATGGAGTAGAAGTCAACCACGTTGTATCTTACGAAATCGGTGACGGTCTTGCTCTCTTCGTCAACGTAGATACGAACGACGGATGAGAACTGCGCCTTGCCGGAGTCAACCGCGGTGTCGGCATTGTCGAAGATCATGTATCCGCCGTCCTCGGTGAGGATGATGGAGTGCTGGAATGAGAAGAGCTGATCCTCGGTGAGCCCAAACTCGTCGTAGTCACCGCCAAGCTGCCACATAAGGGAGCCGTCTGTGCGGCTGATCTTAAGTATGGCATCTAAGTGACGGCAGGAGACCAGCAGGTTGCCGTCGGTGTCCAGGGACATGGAATTGAAGTGAACGTAGTCAAAGAACTTTTCGGCGCACTTTTCCTTATTTAAGGTGTTGGACTCATATAAGAACTTCTCGTAGTCGGAGGAAACGAACTCCCAGAGCACCTTTCCGTCCTTTATCTCCTGGATAAGGAGGTCGGCGAGGTTCGCGGTGTTGTTCTGTGCGCCGAAGTCCTCGGGGGTAGCGTAGACAGTCTTCTGATACGCAGTGAGGATGTAGTGGCCGTCATCTAAGTAGATGAAGCCGTGGGGGTCGATGAGCATATCCTCGCCGTTTTTGTCGGTGTAGAAGAGCTCGTCGATTACCCGGTAATTCTCGTCCATGATCACTACGCTGCCGGGGTTGATGCCTGTGCAGTCGCCGTTGGCAAAGGCGTCAGCCAGATAAGGCATGTAGGTGTATCTTACCTCGCCCTTGGAATTATACTGCTTACGGAAGTCGAGACCGTTGGTGTTTACCTGATTACCGTTTGCGTCGGTCTTGGTGATAGTCCTGTAGAAGATAAGCTCGCCCTTGTTATTGAGCTTAAAAAGATAGTTGGTAGCCAGGTCGTAGGTGGAGAGATAGAAGTCGCCCTTGGTGGTGGATTCTCCCTCGGTGGTGTAGTCGGGGAAGGTGGAGGGCATAAGGTTGACCTTATGAGCGGTGGTCACGCCCTCGTCGGTGATCTCGATGTCGATGACAGCATCGCGAACGATCTTAGCGTCGTTGATGGCGACGGCGCCTTCCACTGCGTTGCCATTGATCTTTATCTCTTCAGCAGGGCCCTTTACCACCTCAACGGTGAGCCCCTTCTCGATGCTTAAGAGATTTAAGTCTGTATTGCCTTCAGCGGCAAAGGTAACGGGATTGCCGTTAATGCGGATCTCGGTGTTTTCGGGTTCTTTGGTAGGCTCGGTAGGAGCCTCGCCGGACGCGGCGGGTGCCTCCGTAGTGCCTGCGTCAGAGCTCTTACAGCCGGCAAAGGATGCGATGCAAAGGGATGCCACCAGCATAAGGATGAGTATTCTGAATGTTGAATTCTTCATTTGCCAGTCCTTTCTTAAATACGAATTCGGTCGTTTTTGAGGTGTAAAAGGCCCGACCGAAGCGCTTTTCACCTATAACTGATGCATTGATTATATCATTTTTCGGTTATTTAGTCAATAAAACTATGTTTATACCCTGAATTTGACTTAATATGCGTTATTTGGACTTTGCCTTGACAGTAGCAGTCCGAATGTGATATAACTATACTATAATATAAGTAAGAAGGTGTAATAAATGAAATATAGCGTTAAACAGACCCTTGTGTGTTGCTTACTGATGCTGTGCTTATTTCTTTGCTCTTGTGAAGGAGCCGTAAAGACGGATGCAACCGTGGCATCTACCGAGGCATCCACAGAAGTGACCACCGAAGCACCCACGGAAGCGCCAACGGAAGCGCCTACCGAGGCACCTACCGAAGCACCCACCGAGGCGCCTACCGAGGCACCTACCGAGGCACCCACCGAGGCACCCACCGAGGCACCCACCGAGGCACCCACCGAGGCACCTACCGA
>JAZQCR010000152.1:0-9536 GCA_045546375.1 Eubacteriales bacterium
TTTCCAGTTCTTGATTTCACCGGTGTAGATTTTTGCGATGGTTTCAACATCAAGGTCAGAAATGGGGTTGTTCGGATTTACAATGATTGCGATGCCATCATAGGCAAGGATAGTACCTTCAAGTCCGTTTGCCTTTTCCTCATCCTTGAGATTTCGGCTTGCAAGACCAATGTCGCATCTACCTTCCTGAACTGCCTGAATGCCTGCGCCGGAGCCGGTAGCGTTGTAGGTTACGGTAATGCCGGTGTCGGCTTCAAAGGCCTCGCCCAAAGCACCGATAACCTTGTTCATAGAGGTAGAGCCGTCTGTTGCAACTGCTTCCTTGTTGCCACCGCATCCGGTAAGCGCACATACGATCAACATTGCTACTGTGAGTAAACTAATAATCTTTTTCATTTTCTATGTCTCCTTTGACATTTATTTTTTGCACTTTTCTCTTGAGTACGCCTATATTGTATGTTTTGGTAGTAAAATCCGTAAGCAAACCGGTGTAAAATCGATGTAAAATAAGTTTTGGGCAAAAAGAAAGGCGGCAGAGAGAATAAACCTCCCTGCCGCCGTGCTTCGGTTAGTTGTAAATTATATCGTGATTTACGATTTCTGTGGCTCTGCTATGGATAATAATTGTACACGAAATAATAATGATAATAAAAATAATAGCAGACAATGAAAACCACTGTCTGCTATTATGGATAATTTGTGTTACTTTGGTATTATTCCCATTCGATGGTTCCGATAGGCTTAGGTGTCAGATCCATAAGCACGCGGTTGATACCCTCTACCTCATGGGTGATGCGGTGGGTGATGTGGTGAAGGAGCGCGTAGGGGATCTCCTCGATGGTGGCGGTCATGGCGTCGGTGGTATTCACCGCGCGGATGATTGCAGGCCAGCCCTCGTAGCGGCTCTCGTCCTTTACGCCCACGCTCTTGATGTCGGGGATGACCACGAAGTACTGCCATACCTTTCCTGCCAGGCCGTTCTTATCAAACTCCTCACGGAGGATAGCGTCAGCCTCGCGCAGAGCGTGAAGTCTGTCACGGGTGATAGCGCCGAGGCAACGGACACCGAGACCGGGACCGGGGAACGGCTGACGGTAGACCATAGCGTGAGGCAGACCAAGTGCCTCGCCTACTACTCTTACCTCGTCCTTGAAAAGGAGCTTGATAGGCTCTACCAGCTCAAACTTAAGATCCTCGGGAAGGCCGCCAACGTTGTGGTGGCTCTTTACAGCCTGCTTGCCCTCTGCCTGCTTGATGCTCTCTAAAATATCGGGATAGATAGTTCCCTGTGCTAAGTAATCTACGTCGCTCAGCTTACGCGCCTCGTCAGCAAATACTTCGATAAACTCTTTACCGATGATCTTTCTCTTCTTCTCGGGCTCGGAAACGCCTGCCAGAAGGTCGAGGAAACGGTCGGTAGCATCAACGTAGATAAGGTTAGCATCCAGCTCACCCTTAAATACCTTAATAACGTTCTCCGACTCATCCTTACGCATAAGACCGTGATTTACGTGCACGCAGACGAGCTGCTTGCCGATAGCCTTAATGAGAAGGGCTGCAACAACCGAAGAGTCAACACCGCCGGAAAGGGCGAGAAGGACCTTCTTGTCTCCTACCTGCGCTCTTACCTCTGCTATCTGCTCCTCAATGAATTTATCTGCGAGAGCCTTGGTGGTGATACGCTCCATGCTCTCGGGTCTTAAACTGTTATTCATTATTCTTCCTCCCTATCAGTTGGTATAATTATCGAAATAACCCTGAACGAGGACCACGGGAGTACCCTTGTCGCCCGAGCCGCTGGTCAGGTCGCAAAGTGAACCGATAAGGTCGGTGAGTTGACGGGGGGTAGTACCCTGAGAAGCCATATTACCAACCAGATTATCGTTCTTCGCACGGATGCTGGCGGAGATAGCCTCCTTCAGCGCATCGCCCGAAAGATCCTTAAAATCGTTGTCTGCCAGGTACTTGAGCTTGAGCTCGTTGGGAGTACCGATGAGACCGTCAGTAAATGCGGGAGAAACAACCGGGTCGGCAAGCTCCCAGATCTTACCCTGAGGATCCTTGAAGGCGCCGTCGCCGTAGACCATTACCTCTACGTGCTTGCCGGTAGCCTTAAGGACTCTTGCCTGGATGTCGAGGACTAAGTCCTTACACTCGCGGGGGAAAAGCTTGATGGTATCCTCTGTCGCCTTATTGGAGCCGAGAAGGCCGTAGCGCTCGTTACAGCCGCTGCCGTTAACGGGTGCGTTCAGTATCTCGTCAAGACCGCAGACAACCTTGGCGCCTGCGCCGAGGAGTATCCTCTTGGTACGTGCGCGGGTGTGAATGTCGCAGTTTATGATATGATCGGCATAGTCGAGGATAGCCTTCGCCTGGTTAGCAAAGATGATCTCAACCTCGCATCCGCAAGAACGGATAAGCTCTCCGTAATACTCAACGTAGTCAACGCCCGTGAAGGGATGCTTATTCTCACCGAAAAGCTCACGGTACTTCTCAAGGGAGAGTACGTCGCTATAGGGGTTTACGCCTGCCTCGTCGATCTTATCGAGGCTGACAAGCTCGTTACCAACCTCGTCGGAAGGATAACTCAGCATAAGCACGATCTTCTTCGCGCCCATAGCGATTCCCTTAAGGCAGATAGCGAAGCGGTTTCTCGAAAGGATCGGGAAAATAACTCCGATAGTGTCAGAGCCCAACTTAGCCTTTACGTCAGCGGCGATAGCATCAACAGATGCGTAGTTACCCTGGGATCTGGCGACGATAGACTCGGTGATGGAGATAACGTCTCTGTCGCGGAGCTCGAAGCCCTCGCTCTTCGCCGCTTCGATCACACTTTCAGTGACGATAGCGGCAAGGTCATCTCCTTCTCTGATGATGGGGCAACGGATACCCCTTGATACTGTTCCGACTTTGCGTTCCATTGTATCTTTCCTTTCCTCAGACGCGGCAAAAAGCCGTCGTCTGTCGTTTGGGTCACTTAAGACCCGAGATAAATTTTTTGACAGATATAGTATATACGAAAACGTGTGATTTTTCAAGATTTTTTACAAAAAAATCGCAAAATTAAAGCCTAAAAGCTTCACTTTTTTAACATATTTATTACCCCTTGCATAGAATATAGTGGTGAAGGTCATGTACATACAACTAAAAGCCCTGAAAAGCAGAAAAGGGCATAAAAAAAGACGGCATACTACCCTTTTGGTACTGATAGCGGTAACGGTCACGCTTTTCGTGGTGGGTGTTTCCTTCGGCTCGGCAAATATTGATCCCGTGCTGATGGAGCTGGCGGAGCCCGCGGCAATAAACCTGATGAACGACACGGTCAATGCGTCATATAAAAAATTCGTGGGCGGAGCAGACATCACATATGACGATCTGGTGAAGATAACGAGAAATGAATCTGGGCAGATAACCTCTCTTAACACGGATGCGGAGTTGCTCAACCTGATGTGCATACAGATAGACGATGAGGTGGGAGAGGCTCTGAAGAATAAGGACGTTAAGATAAAAGTCCCTCTCGGCTCTCTTACTGAAAACGAGATACTCTCGGGTAAGGGGCCTACCTTCTCTATGAAGCTATCGCAGTCAAACACGGTTGACACGTATACCGAAAGCAGATTTACCGATGCGGGGGTCAATCAGACCGAGCATGAGATAATCTTCGTGGTAAAAGTGACTATGACTATAATACTGCCTAATACTACCGCTACATATGAGTTTGAGCAAGGCTTTATCGTAACGCAGTCTATTATCGTAGGTAACGTGCCCAGCTATTATACGAATAAGCAACAAGAGTAGCGGATTTGTGTCAACCCCTTCCTCCACGACTTCGTCGCGGTCCCCCTCACACCATTCATGGGGGAAGTGCGACGCTGCCGCGGGTGCATAGTGGTACAAAACAAAACGGACGGTTAGACCGTCCGTTTTATCATTCGTGTAATTTGTTCATAGAGCGCTGTGCCATTACTAAGTTATAGTAGATGCCTTCCTTCTCCATAAGCTCGTTATGGCTTCCCTCCTCTGCCACCGTGCCGTTATCTATTACGATAAGACGGTTAGCATTACGCAGAGTGGAAAGACGGTGGGCTATGGCGATAGTCGTTCTGCCTTCCATCAGCTTTTTCAAAGCCTCCTGGAGCTGAGACTCTGTCTCGGTATCGAGGGAGGCAGTCGCCTCGTCAAGGATAAGTATCTTGGGGTCGTGAAGGAGCGCACGGGCTATTGCTATACGCTGTCGCTCACCACCTGAGAGGGTATGACCCTTCTCACCCACCTTGGTATTATAGCCATCGGGCAGCTTCATGATAAAGGGATGGGCTCCCGCCGCCTTTGCCGCGCGGATAACGTCGTCGCGAGTGGACTCAGGCTTTGCATAAGCTATATTATCATAGATGGTACCCGAGAAGAGGAAGGTCTCCTGGAGAACTACGCCCATCTCCGAGCGCAGATGCTCCTCGGATATATCTCGGAGGTTTACGCCGTCAAGGGTGATACTGCCGCTGTTTGCGTCGTAAAGGCGCATAACAAGGTTGATAAGAGTACTCTTGCCTGCACCGCTCTTACCCACGATGCCTATCATCTCACCGGGCTTTACCTCGAAATTAACGTGTCTGACTACCGTCTGACCGTCCAGATAGCCGAAGGATACGTCGTTAAACTTAACGTGGCCTACGATAGGCTGATCAACGGGGTTTTCGCTCTCGGGAACGTCGGTGTCCTCGTCGATTATCTCGAACACCTTCACCACGCTGGTAAGGGCGTGAACCAAGCGTCGGGGGATCATTACCATCCAACGCAGAGGCCCGTACATCATACCAACGTAAGTGGAGAACTGCGCCATATCACCGAATGTCATCTTACCGTCAAGTATCTGACCACCTACGTAGTAGAGTAGGAAAAACTCTCCTACGCCTGCAACTACGGTAAGTATGGGATTTATGACAGCAAACATGCGTTCATTCTTAATAGAGACGCTTCCCTGATCGTCCACTGCCTCGTTATAGCGGTCTATCTCACGGTTTTCCATACCGAAGCTCTTTACCACGCGGATACCCTGATAGGTATCGTAAAGGATGGTAGAGGAGCGACGCTCAAAGACCCACTGCTTATGCCACATACGGCGCATAAAGGTCCAGAAAAGTCGGTAGAAAAGTCCCACGAAAGGCATGGGAACCACCACCAACAGAGCGAGCCGCCAGTCGTAGGCAATAACGATCACACTGATGCACAAGAGCAGAATCACCTGCTCAAGCATCATGGAAAGATCGTTTACAAGGAATCGCTGAATGACCATAGAGTCACCCGTTACGCGACCGATAAGCTCACCTGTGGGGCGCTTGGTAACGCCCGAGAGAGACAGTGCGTGTATCTTCTCAAAAACAAGCTGACGGAGCTTAACAACCACCTCTGTGCCCGCGATCGTCATAAAATAGGATCGCGCCATAGAGATAAAGTGAGACACAAGGGCTATGCCAACCATACCGAGGAGCACACCGACAAATGCGGTAAGCGCCGGAGGCACGTCTGCACCTATCATCTCGTCAACAAAATACTTCTGCACCCAAGGTGCGAAAATGTTGAGTCCGGTCATAGCGAAGAAGAGTATCATACCGATGAGTATGTACTTTCTGACACCCTTGGTCAAGCCCCAGAGACGGCGTACGCTCTTCGTCTTACTGGCGCACTTCATACAGACCTCGCCCTCGCGCTTAAGGGTCTTTCCGCATTTAGGGCAGACCGCCACTATCTCGGTGGGCACGGCGCCTTCGGGATCGCGGATAATACCGTTGATATAGCCGACGGCACGGGATGCCTCGTTATGAGTACGCATATCTCCGCAGAAGATATGGCGGATATCGCCGTCCTTCAGCTTTGCGCTGACACGGTATGCGCCCACCAGATTAGTCATGGTGAGCTCCTCTATATCCTCTATCGGGAGGCTATCAGTCTCTTCGCCATTTTCATAGATGTACAGCTTCTCCCCGGTAACGATACCCACACCGCCAACGCTCTTGAAGCGGTTATCATTCTTTAGGTTGAATGAAAAGACGATAAGGATATCCTCAGGCGGAGTTCCGCCGCTTTTTCTTAATTTTTCAAGCAGAGTTTCGCTTCGTTTCATAGCGTATCCTCACAGATAGAGCTCCAGCTTCTTAAAGCTGGCTCTGTCCAGACCGTCAAGGGAAGGTATCTCATATCTGTTGCCGTCAACGTCAACGATAAATACCCTTCCGCCGCCGCACTTGATGATGCTGCGGTAGATATCACGAACGCCGAAGGACAGTGCGCCTCTGTCCGAGTCACACTTGACCTGCATAAAGCCGTAGTTGTCCTTCATCTCCGAGATGCTCTTGATGACGGGTGTATAATACTTCTTTGAAAGCTCGTCGTATAAAAGGGCGGCGGCCTCGGCGGTAAAGTCATCCTTTACCGAGCGGATCATACCTATCTCCTTCTTGTCATCGTCAAGGACGGAGATATACTCATCCTTCATTTCAAAGGGAAAAGCTCTGTGCAGATATACTCTCGGGTAGTGCTCTTCCTTATAATCAAGGGCTAAAAAGCCGTTCTCACTCTTGAAGGTAGCTTCCTTCTCGTCGAGATAGGTAAGTTCTATAACGTCTGATAATACTGTTTTACTCATTTAGTCCTCCAGCACGATATTCTTAAGTGCCTCTGCCTGCAGGGTATACAGCTTATGGTATACTCCCTCAAGGGCGAGAAGCTCCTCGTGTGTTCCCCTCTCGCATATCTTGCCGTTCTCAACGACGTACAGCTCATCCGAGCCGCGGAGGGTGGAAAGTCGGTGGGCGATGGTGATGGTGGTCCTTCCCTCGGAAAGCTTATCGAGAGCGGACTGTATCTTCATCTCGGTCTCGGTATCCATAGCCGAGGTGGCCTCGTCAAGGATAAGTATCTTCGGGTCACGCAGAAGTGCGCGGGCGATAGAAACTCTCTGACGCTCGCCTCCCGAAAGGTCACGGTATCCGAAGCCTATCATAGTATCGTAACCGTCGTCCAGCTTCATAATAAAGTCGTGTGCGCCCGCCGTCTTCGCCGCAACAAGCACCTCGTCAAAGGTAGCCTCAGGCTTGGCATAACGGATATTATCGAGAATAGAGCCGTAGAAGAGATACGTCTCTTGAGAAACTATGGCGATATTATCGCGAATATCCTTAAATGAAAGGTCACGGACGTTGATGCCGTCGATACAAACCTTGCCGTCGTCGGTATCGTAAAGACGAAGGATGAGATTTGCGATAGTGCTCTTTCCTGCGCCCGTATGACCAACGATTCCTATCCTGCCTCCTGCAGGCACGCTGAAGGACATATGGTCGATGACGGTACGATTCTTCTCATATGAGAAGTTAACGTCCTCAAAGGCTACGCTTCCCTTGCATTCTCCGAGGGGGATCGGGTTCTCGCTCTCGGATACGTCGGGGATCGCGTCCATTATCTCGGAGATACGCTGGATAGAATTCATACAGTTAGATAACTGGAAGGTCATATCTGCGAGAGTGAAAAGAGGCGAAGTAAGCAGCCCTACGTAAGAGATAAACGTGAGGAGTATACCGTAGGTCATGCCCATGGTATTATGAATAACGAACCATCCGCCGAAGCCCCACACCAGATACGTGCTCATACGCATAATCAGCGAAGCCGTGGGGAAAGCAGTGATATTGTAAACAGTCGCCTCGCGGTCTGCCTGCATCTTCTCGATATTTACCCTCTCAAAGCGGCTGACCTCTCTGTTTTCCTTAGCGAATGCCTTTACAACTCGTATACCCGTAAGGGAGTCAGCGAGGACGCCGTTCATTACGCGTCGCTTTGTCCATCTCTTTGCGTGAAGCTTCGCCGACTTATGATAAAGCTTCATAAAGACGAACATAGCAGGCGGGATGGTGACGATAGATATAAGCGCCAAAATAGGATTTATGGTCAGCATTACCACGAATATAGCCACTATCTGAATGATATTTACTATGTAGTAAGGCAGGCCGTCGCAGAAAAGCCAATAAATAGCGTCGGCGTCGTTGTCCACCTGGCTCATAAGGCCGCCTGTCTGTCTTCCCGAGAAGAAGCTGACCGAAAGGCGCTCAATGGAGGAGAAGATCACCTTTCGAAGGTCGCAGACCAGCCTGACCGTAACGGCAGAGGTGATGAAGCCGTTAAATATGTTGACTGCCATGCTGAGCAGCTTGGTGCCTACAAGCAGAAAGATAACGTAGCCTATCTGCCCGAAGAAATCGCCGCCCTCGGTAAGGACCTCGTCAAAATAGAAGCCCGAAGAGATATAAGGGGTGACGATGCTGAGTGCGCCCGAGATCACCAGGGTAAGTATTACAAGAAATACGCTTAACTTATAGCGGCGAAGGAAGAACCACATCTTCTTAATAAGCGCCGCCTTGTCCATACAGTGAGGACATATCTTACGGTTTACGTCAGCGTAACGCCTGCCGCAACGTGGACAGTACTTCTCGTCCTTCTCACCCTCAGGGGGTAGTTCCTTCCCTTCCTTTACTGCGGAAAAGCACCTGCACAAGGTGCTAAGCGAATCCTTTACAGTGAAGGAGCCGGTGCAGATCAGTGTATACTTATCATCCTTCTTACCAACAAGGCGAACGGTGGAAAGAAGCTCCTCTACTCTTAAGCTGTCAAACTCGTCCAAAGCATAAAAAGTATAGCTTATCTCGCGGTATTCATTTTCCCTGTGATGGGTGATGCCTACTCTGCCATCCTCGCGTTTCACTACGTCGCTTCCGCAAAGAACACCAAGTCCGTCCTCACTCAAAATAAGCGAGCAATCGGTAGGCGTACCGTCACGGTCTGCGTCGGACAGAGCGTATGCTGTAACCGAGCTTTCGGTAAAGCCTTTTTTCTCTAAAACTTCCTTTACCGACGGGCTCATACGGTCTATTTCTCTCACCGTATCACCTCCCAAATTCTTCATTGTCAACGACATTATACTACCTATATAATAATTAGTCAATAAAATTATATATAATTTAATCATTAAATTAATTTTATGTTATAAACTAAATAAATTTACTGCGATTTTTGTGTTACCCTTTACTTTTTTAGCACATTATGGTATAATATATGTCAAATAAATATCAGGAGAATATTTATGAAAGCTATTATTATGGCGGGCGGAAAAGGCACACGCATCTCCGACCCTACAAATCCTGTCCCAAAGGTCTTAAGAGAGGCTAACGGAAAGCCCCTTTTACAGTATGTTTTAAACACTATCGACAACTTCGAAAAGGATGACATAACCATAATCGTCGGCTTTATGCGTGAGATGGTCATGGAGCGCTTCGCAGGCTACAATTTTGCAGTGCAGGCTGAGCAGCTCGGCACAGGGCACGCAGTTATGTGCGCCATTGATGCGGCTGACCTGGAAAGCTACGATGGCGACGTCATTATCTTAAGCGGTGACGTTCCGCTGATCTCAAAAAAGACTATCAGCGAGATGGAGCGCGTACACCGTGAGGGTGGCCACGCCTGCACCATGCTCACCTGCGTAAGCGAGGAGG
>JAZQCR010000153.1:0-6676 GCA_045546375.1 Eubacteriales bacterium
GGGAGAGCCAGGGCGTCGGCTATTTCCACGGCGCCTGCCTCGGTTGCGGCAAAGCCCAGTCGGTTCATGCCCGTGTCCACCTTAACGTGAACGGGCAGGTCCTTTTCGAGATTCGCGGAAAGAGCCGTGGCATAGTCAAGTGAGAATACCGTCTGGGTCAGGCGGTACTCGGTGAGCACCTTGGCGTAGGCGGGGTCGGTGTAGCCGAGGATAAGTATCATCTCGTCCCCGTCGCCAAGCTTTTTTCTCAGCTCTACCGCTTCGTCCAGGTTGGACACGGCGTAGTTTTTCACGCCCAGCTCGCGGTAAAGGGCGGCAAAGCGCTTTGCACCGTGACCGTAGGCATCTGCCTTTACAACGCAGATGATCTCGGTCTCTTTATTTGCTTTATCCACCATGGCACGGATGGCGCGGTAGTTTTCTGCCGCCGCGGCCATATCTATGCCTGCTCTTGTTACGTGATACATTTATTATCCTTGAATTACGATCTCTGTCAGTGTCGCTTTAAAGCCGTCTACCGTGCCTTCCGCACGGATAGGCAGTCCGTTTTCATAGTCTATATTCACCGTGTCCTCACCATGGGGACACAGCAGTCTGCCTATGGCGAGGGAGGCAAAGCACGCGTCCCCTCGGGTCACGGGTATTCGGCTCTCCCCGAAGGCCATATAGGCGCCCTCCCCGTCTATACCGTAGGTAATGCCCGTCATGACCGCGGGCTCGGTGTAGTAAAGGGCGTAGCACTCGGGGCTCTCGTACTCGATCACCACCCTTGCGTTTCCCGCGTCGCAGGAAAGGTGCGCCTCTGCCTTCATAGGGAAGGTAAAGGGGATGGGCTCGGATGCTTTTGGGATCTCTTTCTTCTCGCAGGAGAGAAAAAGAAACGGTATAAGGAGTAGTATTATCAGTTTTTTCACAGTATCACCCATAGATACTATGATAGGTATCCTTATACTATGATTATTTTACCACACTCTCCTATAAAATACAATAGCAAAAAAATTCGCAAAAACCCTTGACAAAGGCAAAATGTTGTGTTATCATCACTACATTGTAAATGCGTTGACGAAGTTAAGTCACCGTGAATGCTTCAAGAGAGCCGACGGCTGGTGTGAGTCGGTAGCGGAAACGGATGGCGCTCTCCCTTCTGAGCAGAGCTCCCGAAAGTGCAGTAAGGAGCTACGGATGCCCCGTTATCATGGCTGACGGTTTATTGGAACCGAAGAGTGACCGCATATGCGGTAATTAGGGTGGTACCACGGATTTATTCGTCCCTAAAGTTTCCGAAGGAAGCTTTAGGGATTTTTTACTGCCGAGGAAACGGTGATATTTCGGTGATTTTGAGATTGTCGTCTTCGAAAGGCGGGCAGCCTTCCTTCATCCTCCGCACTCAAAATCCCTCGAAATCTCATCCGTTTCCGATAGGATGAAGAAAGCAGTGGCGACATTTCGGAAAGCTCGTCCCCTACAAAGATACAGATTTTCGCAAACAACATCACTATTCCCAAACCCAATAATAATTCCCCTTTACAGAAGCTTTTGGGGGTTTGGGGGCTTTTCACGAAAAGCCCCCAAGATAAAATAACAAATTATTCTTTTGCGAGGTAATATACCATGAGAAAGATCAGCATAACAGACATCACACTGCGTTTAGCGAGCGAGAGCGGTTCTCTCAACTTCAAGGAGAAGGTAGAGTTAGCCAAGTGCCTTGACCGTCTGAACGTAAGCGCAATGGAGCTTGCTCCTTTGGGAGGGGGCAAGACGGACGCCATCTTCGTCAAGACCCTGGCAGGGGTTATCAAGAACGCCACTATCGCACAGCCTGTTGGCCTAACCGAGGAGAGTGTGGAGGCGGCGTGGGAGGCGCTGAAGGAGGCGGCCAGACCCCGCCTTGTGGTAGACGTGCCTGTTTCCAGCGTGCAGATGGAGTTCATCGCGCGCAAGAAGCCTGCCGCAATGCTTGAGACTATCGAGAAGCTTGTGAAGAAGGCGGTTTCCCTCTGTGCTGACGTTGAGTTCTGTGCGGCGGATGCCTCCCGCGCAGAGAAGGACTTTCTCGTTCAGGCTATCGACACCGCCATCACGGCAGGTGCCACCGGCCTCACCATCTGCGACACCGCAGGGGTCATGCTCCCCGATGAGTTCGGCGCATTCGTGAAGGGGCTCTACGACGAGATCCCCGGTATGAAAGATATATTCGTGAAGGTGCGTTGTGACGACGCCCTTGAGCTGGCGGGGGCTTCCTCCGTTGCCGCTATGGGCGCAGGAGTGTCAGGGGTCAAGACCTGCCTTGACGGCGTAGGCGCACCCAAGCTTAAGGCAATGTGTGAGATCATCGCACAGCGCGGTGAATCCATCGGCGTTACCTCTACGGTAAAGACCACCGAGCTTAGGCGCACCGTTACCAGGATGGGCCACATCACCGGCGCCGCGCCCGCTGTGGCGACCCTTGATACCGAGCACAGCGACGTGACCTATTCCGCCGAGGACTCTATCTCCGCTATTATCGGTGCGGTAAAGAGCCTTGGCTACGACCTCTCGGACGAGGACAACACGGCAGTATATGAAGAATTTTTACGTCACGCCGCAAAGAAGGCGGTAGGAATCAAGGAGATCGACGCCATGGTAGCGGCGGTTGCCCTGCAGGTGCCCTCGGCATATAAGTTAGACAGCTACGTTATAAATTCCGGTAATATCATCACCGCCACCGCCAATCTGCGCATCGACTGCGACGGGGAGATGAAGGACGGCTTCTCTGCAGGCGACGGCCCTATCGACGCGGCCTTCAAGGCTATCGAGATGGTGTCGGGGAGCCACTACGAGCTTGAGGACTTCGGCATCGACGCGGTCACCGAGGGCGGAGAGGCTATCGGCCGCGCTATCGTGAAGCTCCGTACCGAGGGCAAGCTCTACTCGGGCAGCGGTATCTCCACCGACATCGTGGAGGCGGCCATCCGCGCTTACATCGCGGCCCTCAATAAGATAGTTTACGAGGAGAGAGAATAAATGAAGCTCGCTTTTTCTACCAAAGGCTGGCACGGAGTCAGCTGGGAGGAATTTGTTTTTGACGCCCACGACCTGGGCTTTGACGGTATAGAGATACATAATCTCCGCGCGCCGGAGTTTTCTCGCAAGTGCTGTCCTGCGGACTTAAAGACCGCAGGGGCCACCTACCGCGACCTTTTTGATAAAAAACTGTCGGTGCCCTGCATCGACACCACCTTCGATATGACAGACGGCGCCGACACAGAGGGAAAGATAGCCGAGATAGGCTTCTGCCTTCAGGTAGCCAAGGGTCTGCACGTGCCCTACGTGCGCATCCACGCCGTAAAGAGCGAGGGCGAGGGCAACGTACGCGATATTATAAACGCCGCTCTGCCCCTTGCAGAGGAGGCGGGCATCGCCCTTATCATAGAGACTATGGGCGTTTACGCGGACACCGCCAAGCTCCGCGCGCTCCTCGACGAGTACGCCTCCGACTACTTAGGCGTTCTCTGGGACGTTCACTACCCATACCGTGAGAACGGTGAGAGCCCTCAGACGTCCATCACCAATCTGGGCGCTTACATCAAGCACGTTCACGTGCGTGATTCCGTTATGGGCGGCGGCTACGAGCTTATCGGAGAGGGTGATATGCCCATTGCCGAGTTTATGCTGGCGCTGGATTCGGTAAACTACGACGGATTTGTGACCCTTGAGTGGGATCCCTCTTGGATGGAGGAGCTTGACGACCGTATGGTCATCCTCTCCCACTTCGTTAACTATATGTCCCGCTTCGGTAAGACCGAGGAGAAGAAGTCCCTTTACTCAAATAAGCTTCATACGGGCAACTTCGTATGGCCCAAGGAGGCTCTTATCGAGTGTACCTTCTCACAGGTTCTCGACCGTATGGTAGAGGAGTTCCCTGATCAGTACGCCTTTAAGTACACTACCCTTGACTACACCCGCACCTACTCCCAGTTCCGTGAGGACGTGGACACCTTTGCCCGCGCGCTGATCTCTATGGGAGTTAAGGCGGGAAGCAAGGTTGCGGTGTGGGCTACCAACGTGCCCGCATGGTATATATCCTTCTGGGCGGCGACCAAGATCGGCGCCATACTCGTTACGGTCAACACCGCCTACAAGATCCACGAGGCAGAGTACCTCTTGAAGCAGTCGGATACCCATACCCTTATTATGATAGAGTCCTGTCAGGACTCAAACTACAAGGAGATCATCGCAGAGCTGTGTCCCGAGCTTGAGAATAACAAGCCGGGCGCGCCCCTGCACTGCCGCAGACTGCCCTTCCTTCGCAACGTCATCACCGTTGGCTATAAGCAGAAGGGGGCCATGACCTGGGATGAGGCCATGGCACGTGCTTCCTCCGTCCCCGTAGAGCAGGTATACCGTATGGCGGCGGCGGTGGACGTCCACGACGTGTGCAATATGCAGTACACCTCGGGCACCACGGGCTTCCCCAAGGGCGTTATGCTCACCCACCACAGCGTTGTTAACAACGGTAAGTGTATCGGTGACAGGATGGATCTTTCCACCGCTGACCGTATGATGATACAGGTGCCTATGTTCCATTGCTTCGGAATGGTGCTGGCTATGACCGCATCCATGACCCACGGCGCCACCATCTGTCCTATGCCTTATTTCTCCGCAAAGAATTCTCTTGCCTGCATCAATCAGGAGAAGATAACCGCTTTCCACGGTGTGCCCACCATGTTTATCGCTATGTTCAACCACGCGGACTACCGTAAGACCGACTTCTCGCATATGAGAACGGGTATTATGGCGGGCGCAGGCTGTCCCCCCGAGCTTATGAAGCGCGCGGCACAGCCCGACGAGATGAATATGCGCGGCATCGTCTCCGTTTACGGCCAGACCGAGGCATCCCCCGGATGTACCATGTCAGAATTAGACGATCCTCTTGACGAGCGTTGCTATACCGTAGGCTATGCCTTCCCCCACGTTGAGTGTAAGGTCATCGACCCCGAAACGGGCGAAGAGTGCCCCGACGGTGTCAACGGCGAGTTCGTGGCCCGCGGATACAACATTATGAAGGGCTACTACAAGATGCCCGAGGCTACCGCTAACGCCATTGACAAGGACGGCTGGCTCCACTCGGGCGACCTTGCCTGCCGCACCCCCGAGGGTAACTATATGATAACCGGCCGCTTGAAGGATATGATCATCCGAGGCGGTGAGAATATCTACCCCAAGGAGATAGAGGAGTTTATCTATACTAATCCCAAAGTTCAGGACGTCCAGGTCATCGGTGTGCCCGATAAGCAGTACGGCGAGGAGATCTGTGCCTGCATCATCCTTAAGAAGGGTGAGACTATGACCGAGGAGGAGCTTAAGGCATTCGTGCTCTCCAGTATGGCAAAGCACAAGGTGCCCCGCTACGTGGACTTCGTCAGTTCCTTCCCCATGAATGCCGCAGGCAAGATACTCAAGTATAAGATGCGCGAGGACGCCGCAAAGAAGTTTTGTAAATAAGGCGTAGGGGGCTTTTTGTAAAAAGCCCCCTACAACCCCCAAAAACTTTTAAAAAGATAATTTACTTATGACAGAGATGTGAGAACATCTCTGTTTTTCTTCCCGGCCTTCCCCTTTGGTCAAAGGGGAAGGTGTGTTTGCCTTTAGGCAAAGACGGATGAGGATTTGGTAATGCGGATTTTCGGCTTAAGACGAAAATCGACCTTATTTTCATATAAAACCTTTTCATATCACATTTTTTGTGGTATAATAAACTGTTAAAATATTTGCTTTTACCGAAAAAGGAAGGAATCCAATGGTACGTAACGACTTAAGAAACATCGCCATCATCGCTCACGTTGACCACGGCAAGACTACCCTTGTTGACGAGATGCTCAAGCAGGGCGGCGTCTACCGTGAGAATCAGGCAACCACCGACCGCGTAATGGACTCGGGTGACTTAGAGCGCGAAAGAGGAATTACCATCCTCGCGAAGAATACCGCAGTACACTACGAGGACGTAAAGATAAACATAATCGACACCCCCGGCCACGCTGACTTCGGCGGCGAGGTAGAGAGAATACTCAAGATGGTAAACGGAGTTCTCCTGCTTGTGGACGCGGCGGAGGGCCCTATGCCCCAGACCCGCTTCGTTCTGCAGAGAGCCTTAGAGCTGAACCACCGTATCATCGTTGTTATCAATAAGATAGACAAGCCCGACGCGCGCCTTGAGGAGGTAGAGGAAGAGGTTCTCGAGCTCCTGATGGAGCTTGATGCTACCGACGAGCAGCTTGACTCCCCCATGATATTCTGCTCGGGAAGAGCCGGTACCGCCTCCTTAACTCCCTTTGAGCAGGGAACCGACTTAAAGCCCCTTTTCAATACCATCCTCGAGTACATTCCTGCACCGGAGGGCGATGAGAACGCACCCCTTCAGATGCTGGTGTCCTCCATCGACTATAACGAGTACGTAGGACGCATAGGCATCGGCCGAGTAGAGAACGGAGTTCTCGAGGCGGGAAGAGAGGTGCTTATGTGCAATTACCACGACGAGACCAAGGCAAAGAAGATAAAGATAGTTTCCCTTGAGCAGTTCGACGGTCTCGGCAGGTCGGGCGTAGAGAAGGCGCTTCCCGGTGACATAGTCGCCTTCTCGGGAGGGGCTGAGGACATCTCCATCGGTGACACCGTAAAGTCGGAGGCCAAGCGGTCT
>JAZQCR010000154.1:0-6590 GCA_045546375.1 Eubacteriales bacterium
AGCAGAAGGAAGGAAAGAAGAAGATGCGCCAGTTAGGCTCGGTGCAGGTAAGTCCCGAGGCGTTTATGGCGGTTATGAAGCTTGATGAATAATCTTGGTTTATATCTTCACATTCCGTTTTGCAAAAGAAAGTGTGAATACTGTGATTTTTATTCACTTACCGATCTTTCGCTGATCCCTGCATTCGTTAACAGGCTGTGTGAAGATCTGAAGGATAAAAGCAGTGAGTGCACGGGGTTCTGCGTCGATACTGTGTATCTTGGCGGCGGGACCCCTTCTTTGCTGTCTTGTGAAGATGTTGAGAGAATAATAACTACTGTTCGCGGATGCTATAATTTAAGCGAAAACGCGGAGATAACTATTGAAGTTAATCCATCGTCGCTCACTTTTGAAAAGGCTCATAAATACGCAGAAATAGGCATCAACAGGGTCAGCATCGGTATGCAGTCTGCGTGTGAATGTGAGCTTTCAGCTCTCGGTCGCCTACATAGTGTTTCAGATTTTGACATTGCATTTGACACTCTTCGCGCGGTGGGTATCAATAACATAAGTGCGGATCTTATGTACGGCCTTCCCGACCAGGATATAAGCAAGCTCAAAAAGAGCTTGGAATATATATTTTCGAAATCTCCCGAGCACGTTTCGCCGTATTGTCTGAAGGTTGAAGAAGGCACCCCCTTTTATAATAAAGGCGTTTCGGAGGCGGATGAGGATACTGCGTTTGAGCAGTATGAGTATATATGCTGTGCCTTGGAAGATAACGGCTATCAACGTTATGAGGTCAGTAACTTTGCAAAGGAAGGCCTGTTTTCAAAGCATAACTGCAAATACTGGACGGGTGCTCCTTACCTGGGCTTTGGCCCCGGTGCTTACTCTTATTTTAAAGGTGAAAGATTCGGCTTTGACAGATCTCTTGCCGGTTACCTTGGGGGTAATATAAAAGTCATTGATAAAGAGAAAGTGACTGAAGCAGAGAAATTTCGTGAGCGGATAATCTTCGGACTTAGACTGTCTGAGGGTGTTGATATTTCACTTTTGGATAAAGATACCTTAGATCGCTTTATTTCGCTCGGACTTATGCGGAAAAACGGAACAAAAGCAAGCCTTACCACGGCGGGTTTTTTTGTAAGTAATTCCATTATTTCGGAATTTCTCGATTAGTATTTCGCAAAATTGTCAATATTTACCTCGATAGCATATTTTTAGCCGTTGAGTGGCTATAAAGAATATGTTACCATAAAGCAGGAGGTAAATTGGATGAATAAAGCAAAAATACTTATTTCGTGTGTTCTAATAATTTCACTTCTATCCTTTGAAAGTATCGCGTACAGCTTCGGTCGGGTGAATATCACCGTCAACGGAAAGAAGGCATACGAGGGCAGCCGACTTCTCTATAATGGTATTACTTACGTTCCATTTCGCGATTTTTATGAGAAGTATGAGGGCTCATACGTTGCATGGTATCCCACCGAGAATGCGGCACGTGCAAAGAGCGCGGATCTTATGGTACATGCAGTTAGCGGCACAAACTATATTACCGCTAACGGAAGGTGTCTGTACTACGGACAGAATATTCTGCGAGGCGGTAAGCTCTATATACCTCTTCGTTCAGCGGTCAGAACTCTTAACGGTAGCGTTAATTGGAGTTCAAAAACCAATACCGCAACTGCGAAGACCGGTGACGGCGGTATTAAGAATGGCGGCGATTATTATAATCAGACCGACCTATATTGGCTCTCCAGGATAATTAGTGCCGAGAGCCGTGGGGAGTCTCTTCGCGGAAAGATCGCTGTAGGAAACGTGGTGCTAAACAGAACTAAGCATTCAAACTATCCGAATACAGTAAAAGCAGTCATCTTTGACACGAAGCACGGTGTTCAGTTTACACCCGTTGCCAACGGTACTATTTATGACGAACCTACTGCTGAGAGCGTTATTGCGGCTAAAATTTGCCTTGAGGGATATAGCATGAATAACAATATTCTGTACTTTATGAATGAGAAGATATCTACCAGCTCATGGATTTCACAAAATTGCAGATTTGTCTTCAGTATAGGTAATCACGATTTCTACGCATAAGAAAACGCAACCTTTCGGTTGCGTTTTTTTATATACTGATAACACCAAGTCCGCTTAATACAGAGGAAACAAGGATCAGCACAATGAAGATGGGGGCAATGTACTTGATCATTACTGTGAAGAGGCCCTTCCACTTTAATTTGTGTCCAGCCTCTATCTCATCGATAACCGCACTCGGTTTTATAAAGTAACCGACGAAGATACAGGTGATAAGTGCGGCTATAGGCATCATTACGCTGTTGGTAACGAAGTCAAACATATCAAGAACTGTCATGCCCGCAAGGCTTAGGAAATCGAGAACGCCGAAACCAAGAGATGAGGGAACACCTAATAAGAGGCTGAGCACTAATACGATAAGACAGCTTGTCCTTCTGCCAATACCGAATTTATCGTTAACGATGGACACTACGGTTTCCATAAGGGAAATGGACGAGGTCAGAGCGGCGAAAAATACGAGCAAGAAGAACACTGCGCCTACTATCTGACCCCCGGGGATCTCGTTAAACACGTTAGGCAGCATCTGGAACATAAGTCCGGGGCCGGGCTTGACCGCCCCAATGTCTCCGTATGCAAAGATAGGAGGAATGACCATCATACCTGCTAAGAATGCGATACCCGTGTCGAATATCTCGATCTGATGAACAGAGGACTCTATATTTACCTCCTTCTTCATATACGAGCCGTAGGTTATCATAATGCCCATCGCTAAGGACATAGAGTAGAAGAGCTGGCCCATAGCGGCGAGTACAGTCATTACCGAGAAGTCCTCTACCTTGGGGATGACGTAATACTTGAACCCCTCGAAGGCTCCGGGCAGACATACCGAGTATATTGCGATGAAGAGAGTCATGACTACCAGCACCGGCATCATAAACTTACTCATCTTTTCGACACCCTTTTCTACACCGAAAAGAACTATAAGAGCGGTAACGCCTATAAAGAGGGCAAACCAAATAAGTGGCTCGGCGGGATCGGTGATAAAGTCAGAAAAGAATGTAGCGCTCGCCGCATCCTTTCCTCCCCCTGTAATATATACGGTGAAGTACTTGGCTACCCATCCGCCGATAACTGAATAGTAGGGAAGTATCAGTGCGGGAATTATGGCGCATAATACACCCACGAAGCCAAAACGTTTATCAAGGCTTGAAAAGGCGCTGATCGCACTTTTACCGGTTTTTCTTCCTATGGCTATCTCGGCACACATAAGAGTGAAGCCGAAGGTTACGGAGAGGATGAGATATACGAGGAGGAACATTCCTCCGCCGTACTTCGCCGCAAGGTAAGGGAAACGCCAAATATTACCAAGTCCCACGGCAGAGCCTGCCGCCGCAAGGACGAAGCCTATCTTTCCTGTAAAACTACTTCTTTTTTCTGACATTATAAGTTGCTCCTTTTTTTAATCACCGCTAAAGTATATCACAGTTCTTTAGATATAGCAATAATTATTTTTTGTTTTATATTTCAATAATAATAAAAATCCGAAAGCAACGCTTTCGGATTTTTGTGCTGATTGAATAATTTTCAGTTTTGTGTTATAACTGTTTGTGAGATGTTTTTGAAAAATACTGAAAATCATTCTTTCAACCCAACCTTTCCTCGAATTTAGGTAACATATAGGTGAACCCACTTAAGACATATGCTCGATTGATTCATGATAAGGTTGAGCATATGTACATTTGACAATTGGTTCGCAAGGAGGTGATTATGTGTCAATGTATAAGAATGAATGTGATAAACGCTTGGTAGAATTGACTCTGTGCGGAGATGGTCTTGCATTTGAAGAGCTAGTTATCAGGCATGAGAAAACTGTGCTGGGAGCTGCATACAAAATTACACACGACCATTATAAGGCAGAAGATGCTGCGCAAGAAGCTTTTGTTGCTGCATGGTTACAGTTGAAAACATTGACGTCACAAAACAAGTTTAGAGCATATGTTTGTGCGATTGCCAAAAATTACGCTAAAAAGATGGTTATGCGTGATCACCTTATAGGGGCGGTTAGTTTAACCGATTTTGAAAATGTGGAATTTAATAATGTTGATCAAAGCAGTGCGTGGTATGTAACTAACGATGATATTTACGATAGACTACATGAAAAAATGGAATCTTTGAGTGATATTATCAAGGAAACTATCAAGCTGCACTATTTTGATGGCTTATCTGTTAAAGATATAGCCGTCCGACTCGATATTCCGGAAGGAACTGTCAAATGGCGTTTAAGTGAGGGAAGAAAACGATTACAGAAAGGATTTGGAATTATGACTAAGAAAAATCAAGCTGAGGAGAATCCTACTTTGGTAGCTCTCGTTATGGAGCGGATACAAGAACTGGAGCTATGTAAACTGAAGAACAATCGACAAGGTCTTCAGGAGGCTTATCAGTCGGCGTTGGATGCAGTTAAAGAGGTGTATGATGAGCAGAACAAAAACTACCTACTTGCCTCCGTCATTTACGATGGGGCGTCGTATCATGAGCCCGATATGTCACGTTGGAAGCAAGCTATACTTGCCGGTCACAACGATATGATGATGTGTCATTTCACCAGTTGGGAAAATCACCATTTGGATGGTCAAGAGAAGATTGATTTTATGCGCGAGGTGCAGATTCCGTTTTGGGAGGAACAAAAATTTTCTTTAAGCGTTGGCTATGTCTATTTAATGATGGCTTTTGAATATTTCTGGGAGCACAGGTATGAGGAGGCCTTGGAAACTGTTAAGCGAGCAAAAGAACTGCTTGAACCTACCAGCTGTTATTATGCCAACGCTGTATCCGCTATTTCGGCTTGGAGCAAGATGCTTGCCGCTCCGGGCAGCGTTCCGTCTACAAAAGGGGAGCATATCAAGAAAATCAACGGCTCGCTCTATTGTTGCGAAGGTTCTGGTATCTTCTTTGAAGATACTCGTTTGCGTGATTTTAGCAGATGCGATAGCTGTATCCTCGATACGGGACTTGCCCTTGGCGAATCCAGAGTTTCCTCTTGCGGTCATGTGACGTATACATTCAAGGATGAGAATGCGTTAGTTGAAACCCCTTCGGGTGTTTTTGAAAGTTGTCACGCATATGAGATCCGTGGAGAATATACCGGTCAAAATTCGCTACCGTCCTACTCGTACCATAGCACCATTTACTTTTGCGACGGAATCGGATTGGTATGTCAAAAGGTTGAAACGAACGGACCGGAAGGTAGAGAAGGCCGTTGCTACCTGCTGACAGATTATGACATACAAGGCGGTGAAGGATTGTTCCCACTTTGTAAGGGCAATCGTTGGGCGTATACCGATGTTTGGAATGACTCGCACACTACCAAATACGATACATACTATGAAATAACATCTTGGAACGGAACGGACGCTATGCTGGCGGCAGAAGAGATTACCTGTACGCCTAATAATGAAGAAGTTTCACCATAAATCGATTTGTTAGTACGAATTTATACATATCGTTTTGCAATGTCCATATTTGCTCATTCGGATCGATTCACCTATTGAGCGAAATCGGTTCGTGTAGCGGTTCAAATCTGTCCACGGTTTTGTGCTGTGGGAAAGGAGAAGTGAAGTTGCGGCTTTGCTGCAGTGATGTTATGGTTTTTACATAGTGATGTATTGCGCCCGTTGCTGTGCAACGCAATGGCGCAAAGTGAAGTGATGTTTGCCAACTACGCCGTCAAGCGCAACATCACTCACGCAGTGAACATCACTGCAGAAGGCAACATCACCTGCCCGAAAGGGAAAACATCGATCAAAAAAGCCTAACGCACAAGCGTTAGGCTTTTTGTGTGATGTTTGTCCGATTTAGATGCAAAACCGTGTGTGGCTGATTTAGATGCACGACGGTTTTGCAGAAGGTAGACTAACCCCTTGGCGATGATGGGAGTTGCACTCGACCGCTATCTTCCAGGGCACAACACCATGCTTGCAAACGAAGCCTTTGTATTATTTTCTCAATGCTTTCTTCTTTCGCTCTACGACTATTACAGCGGAATCGTCATCTTTATAACCCCATTCGCTTTTGAGGCAAGCGATCAATCTGTCATAGGTTTCAATAGCCTTGTCAACATTATTCATGATGACATATATCGTTGCAATACCATCCAAGGCATCGGTAAATCTTGGCTTTTGACTGCTTTCCTTTTCCCATGACTGTTCATAGAACGCAATCGCCTTCTCGTATTCGCATTTGCGAGCATGGTACTGCGCAGTTTCAAAGAGGAAACCAGCGTTATCCGAAAACTCCGACAAGGCAGCATCCATAATACTGTCCGCTTTCTTTGAATCGAATTCCGCAAGCGCGATATACGCCTTGTATACAGGAACCAAGAAAGGTCTATGAGCAGGTAATAACGCGCACTTGTCCAAATATTCCTGCGCCTCACGGGTTCGATGGTCGGCGATCAAATTGTCAATAAGATCATAGTAAGGCAGGGGTGTGTGGGGAATGACGGCATCGCTTTCGATTACCTTTTTGTAATAATCAATGACATCCGTATGGTTGGAACAATTCCAATCCCAAGC
>JAZQCR010000155.1:0-10781 GCA_045546375.1 Eubacteriales bacterium
TCCACACGTTGCAGTCGTCGAAAATGTTGCAAAGGCAGTTCATTGTGAGCCTCCTTCCCTCTATTCATTTCCATTTTCATTGTATGCCGGGATAAGAAAAACCGTGAAGGGCTACAAGAGAAGCAAGGTCGATTTCCGTAAACGGAAATCAGCAATACCGAATCCTCATCCGTCTTTGCCTGACGGCAAATCCACCTTCCCCTTTAACCAAAGGGGAAGGCTAAAGACAGCGTCACCTTTAACAGAATCTCCGTGATATCGCGGTAGCGTTGCCTTCCCCTTTGGTCAAAGGGGAAGGTGGCTGCGAGGGCGCCTTCCCGTCGCCGAATGTAATGAGGCAGTGGGAAAGCACAGGAGCAGTCGGATGAGGATTTGGTCAAAGCAGATTTTTGCGAAGCAAAAATCATCCTTTTTCAATATTTCTTATTCCGTAAAAGAAAAACCGTGAGCTCTCTCGCTCACGGTTTCTTTTTACTCTTTTATAAACTCGGCTATATCCTCAAGCCTGCACTCAAGAACGCTGCACAGTTTGTCAAGGGTCTTTGTTTCTATATTCTCATTTGCCTTAAGCCGACGGACGGTCTTGCTGTCTATGCCGCATTTCTCCCTTAGAGTATAGGTAGACACGCCCTTCTTCGCCATCGTTTCCCAAAGTTTATTAAATACGATCATAATACCCTCCTTGACATTTATTATTATGAGGGTTATAATCTTAAATATTAGGGGGATATAATCCCCATATAGGAGGAAAAATGGCAACCTGTACGTTCTTTGGACACCGTCACATATCCGCACGAATCGATCATTTACTGTACGAAACCTTGGCTCTGCTGATAAATGAAAAAGACGTAGATAACTTTCTTGTCGGTAACGAAGGACAGTTTGACCGTATGGTTCAGCGTGTTTTAGCTCGCTTAAAAAGCGAATATCCCCACATAAATTACTGTATAGTATTGGCTTATCTAAACTCAAAGATCAAACCAAGTGCAGAATCCATCTATCCGGAGGGACTGGAAAAAGTGCCACTGAGATTAGGGTGAGCATCCAAACCCGAACCCGTTTTGGAAAGGCGGATTTCCGCTCATCCTTCGTTAAAATACTCGGAAATACATATAGTATTTCCTGCGTTTTGTGCCTAGGCTGAACAAAAATCCGCTCTTTCCAAAATCTTCGACCGCAAAGCGAGGAGATTTCGAGGGGTTTTTGTTTTGATCGTGCGCAGTAATGCCCACGCCTTACAAGCGCGAGCGGAGCGAAAAGCGCCGAAATATCACGCTTTGCGGCGCCTTCGGGTTTGAATGCTCACCCTAGCCATTCCAAAGAGGAATGAATGGATGATTAACCGCGCCGATTACGTTGTAGCATACGTTTCTTACACATTCGGCGGCTCAGGAAAAGCACTGGAAATTGCGCAAAGAAAAAAGAAAACCGTTATAAATCTGGCAGATAAAAAACCGTGAGCTTTCGCTCACGGTTTTTATCTTTTAATTATTATTCAGCCGATATAATGTAGTGGTAAAGGGGCTGACCGCCGTATACGAATACCACCTCACACAGCTTGCCTGCCTTCTCGGTGATAAGGGCCTCTGCCGCCTCCGCCTCCTCGGGAGTAACGTCCTCGCCGTAGAATACGGTGATCATACCCGCGTCGTCCACCCGACTGATAAGCTCGGCAAGGCACTCCATATCGTCGTCTGCCACGCAGGCTATCTTGCCCTCCAGCATACCGAGGACAGCGCCCTCGCGGATGGTCTTCTCACCGACAACGGAGTCGCGCACCGCATAGGTCACGGAAAGGCTCTTGACCATACCCATAGCCTCGTTCATAGCCGCCTCGTTTGCCTCGGCGTCTGCCTCGGGGTCGAACGCCATCATGGCGGAAATGCCCTGGGGCACGCTGCGCGCGGGGATGACCACGACCTTCTTGTCGTCTACTATCTCTGCCGCCTGCCGGGCTACCATATAGATATTCTTGTTGTTGGGCAGGATGAATACCACCTCTGCGTTGACCGAATAGACCGCCTCTAAAAGATCGTCGGTAGAGGGGTTCATAGTCTGACCGCCAAAGACCACTACGTCTGCGCCCAGGTCCTCGAAGCACGCCTTGATGCCCTCACCCATAGAGACTGCCACGAAGCCAAAGGGCTTGGGGGGCTCTGCGGGTATAGGTGCGGGTGCGTCGCCTGCGCCGGAGGCCAGGTTAGTATGCTGATTACGCATATTCTCTATCTTAACGGTATAGAGAGAACCGTACTTAAGCGCCTCGGTGAGCACCTTGCCCGGGTTCTCGGTATGGACGTGAAGCTTGATCAGATCAGCGCTCTCGATAAAGACCACGCTGTCGCCGATGCCCATAGCGAACTTATGGAGCTTTTCGCTCTTATCTTCACCGAAGTACTTGTCGTTCTTGGTAACGATGCACTCGGTGCAGTAAGGATACTTGATATCCGCGGCATCAAACTCCGCGAAGTTAGCCGCCGCACGGGTCGTGCCAACGGTAGCGGGGTCGTTTGCGCTGACGGGTGTGCCCTCAAGGGATGCCAGCATACCCTCAAGAATAGTGACGAAGCCCTGTCCGCCCGAATCCACCACCTGCGCCTCCTTAAGGGCAGGAAGCATATCGGGGGTCTTCTGCAGGGTGTCAACGGCAACGCCGAGGATGTAACGGAAGAAGCCTACCGCATCCTCCTTATAGGTGTCCTCTGCCACCTTCAGCGCCTGCTCTGCGCAAACGCGCATAACCGTAAGGATAGTACCCTCGGTAGGTGTCATGACAGCCTTATAGGCGTCCTCGACGCCGCGGGTCATGGCCTTCGCCATATCGATAGCATCAGCCTCATCCTTGCCGTGGAGGCTCTTTGCCATTCCGCGGAAGAAAACGGAGAGTATAACGCCCGAGTTACCTCTGGCGCCGCGGAGCATCACGTTGCCCAGCTTCTCCGCGCACTCGGAGAGCGTACCGTCAAAGTCCTTAAGCTCGGTGCGGCACTCACTCATGGTGAGGCTCATATTAATGCCCGTGTCACCGTCGGGAACGGGGAATACGTTGAGATTATTGATCTCTTCCTTGTTGTTATCAAGAGCATTCGCGGCGCTTATAGCCATATCGCGAAATATCTTACCGTTGATCTTCATAAAAAATCTCCTGTGAAAAGCTTTTACTTAGCACTCTTTTCAAATTCGGTTGTAAGAACTGCGTCCATAAGTCTGATGACCTCCGCCTTGCCGTAGCTGTCCTCGCCGTCAGCGGTCAGCATGACCACCGCGCCGTAGATGTTGCTGCGCAGGGCGAAGAGCCGCGTATAATACGCCTCCTCGGAGAGCCCGTGAAGGTCACAGATCTTCTTAAGGGTGTCGCGCAGGCACTCGGTGAGCTCGCGCTTCATCTTAAGCATAGCATCTCCGAGAGTAGGGTCGTTCATAACGATCAGGTTGGCATAGCCGGGGTTATCCGCCAAAAAGGTGATGTACTCTCCCACCAGAGCGACTAACTGCTCTGCGGGCGCCAGCCCCTTGGAAATAATACCCTCCTGATGACGGTGCCAAGTAGCAGTTATCTCACGGAATATCTCCTGTAGGAACTGCTCTTTGCTTTCAAAATGTTTATAGGGAGCGGCACAGGAAACTCCGCAACGGGTGGACACCCGTCTTAAGGAAAATTCCCTTATGCCGTACTTACTGATCTCTTCGATGCCGGAGTTTAAAAGTGCCGATTTAGTGGTTTTTGCCATGTTCATTGTTGCCTCAAGTTTTCTCATCTTTCATCTATTATACTATATTTCAGTTGATTTTGCAATATGTTGAGGGGAATAAAAAGTAAAAGAGCATACACACAAGGGATGTGTATGCCCTTTTAGGCGGGTGCTAACCTGAGTCGGGTTGGAAAAAAATGAGAAAAAACACCCAAGGTATACAAACCGCAAGCGGCCGTCAGGAGAGCACCAAGTGAGGGTAGCTAATCCTCACCCCGGTTAATGTTGTTAACCGCAAATATATCTTATCAAAAAAACGCATTTTTGTCAACACTTTTTCTCCTTTTGTCGTATTTTGGCCTATTTGCAGCAATTTCGTCTTGATTTTGACCTATATTAGTGATAGAATAACTGTGTGAACTTAGAAAGGAGTAATAACGTGAGTAACGAGAAAAATCCCGGGAATAAGCTCCTGATCCCCATACTTTGCGCGCTGATATGCGTCGTCATTATCGCTATGGCGGTCTTCGTCACCCTCTCGAATAAGGGTGAGCCCCATCAGTCGTCCGACCCAACCGACAATGAGACCACCGAAAGCACGGTGTCCGACCTTCCTTCTATGCCCTTGGCAGAGGATTCGTCCGACCGAGATAACATCGACTTCGATATTTTCGACTGATATTCGAGGCCGCCCCATCCGCTTCTTTTCCTTTTTCGCAAAAGTCCTTGATTTTATCTTTTATTAATGTTACAATAGCAATGTATAAAGCATAGACCTGCCGTTTCAAAACAGAGTTTGGTCTAAGGAGAGTAAGATCATGAAAGAAATCATCAAAGCAAAGCTTCCTATCATAATTCCCGTTGCCTGCGGTGTTATCGGCATAGTGCTGATCGCGGTTGCACTCACCTTTGCATGGCCGTCCCTTTTCCCTGCCGAAAAGGATGCCACAGAGCCTGCCACCACCGAAAGCTCGCCTATCTCCGATAACGTTGGCGAGGCTTCCGAGCCCACAAGCGGCGGTGAGGCTTCCGAGCCTACTAACGGCGGTGAGGCTTCCGAGCCCACTAACGGCGGTGAGGCTTCCGAGCCTACTAACGGCGGCGAGGCTTCCGAGCCCACAAGCGGCGGCGAGGCTTCCGAGCCCACAAGCGGCGGTGACGTTAACGAGCCTACTAACGGCGGTGACGTTAACGAGCCTACTAACGGCGGCAATGATACCAAGCCCACCAACGGCGGCGACGTTAACAAGCCTACTAACGGCGACGAGGCTTCCGAGCCTGAAGCTCCCCCCACCGAGCCGGACGGCCCCGGCTTCGTAACCGATGAGAACGGTAACGACAATTACGCTGTAGACATATTCTGATAAAACAAGCAACACCGGGAAAGCATCAGGCTTTCCCGGTGTTTTTCGTTGGTGTGAGGTTTTTTCACGTCCGTTTTCTTTTTTCATAAAATGGAATAAAGATGACCCGCAGGGGTCATAATGAAAATGGAGATGAAAAGAACGTGAACATAAAACGCGGAGATATATATTACGCAGACTTAAGTCCGGTGGTGGGCAGTGAGCAAGGGGGAGTGCGGCCCGTGCTCATCGTGCAGAATGACGTGGGCAACCGTCACAGCCCAACGGTCATCGCCGCCGCCATCACCAGCAAGCTCTCAAAGAGCCGTCTGCCCACCCACATCGACCTTATCGGATGTGCAGAGGACTTCGGGCTCTCAAGGGACTCGGTGATACTTCTTGAGCAGATACGCACCCTGGACAAACAGCGCTTAAAGGAGAAGATGGGCCATATAGACGAGGCGACTATGGCGCAGGTGAATTCAGCTATAGGGATATCCTTCGGACTTGCCGAGTGACAGTTAAGACGGTCATACCGTAACGAAGACCGCAGGTTTTCTCATAACTCTAAACCGATAACTCATAACTGAAAAACCGTTGCTTTCGCAACGGTTTTTGTTTATTCGGTTCTAAGTGCCACTACAGGATCCTTCTTCGCCGCTATCTTTGCAGGGATAAGACCCGCGATAAAGGTAAGGAACATACTGATGAGCACAAGTGCCACTCCGCCTACCCAGGGCAGCACCGCGCTTACGTTATTGATGCCGGAAGCGTAGTGGATGATGGCGTTGATGGGGATGCACAGAATGACGGTAAATATGATACCGATAAGTCCCGCGCAGAGTCCCACCGTAAGGGTCTCTGCATTGAAGACACGGGAGATATCCTTCTTGGAGGCGCCGATAGAGCGCAGGATACCGATCTCCTTAGTCCTCTCGAGAACCGAGATATAGGTGATGATGCCTATCATAATGCTGGAGACCACAAGAGAAATGGAAACGAAGGCGATAAGCACGTAGGAGATTACGTCGATGATCACCGTGATGGAAGACATCATAAGGCCTACCATATCCGTGTAGATAATGCGCTCCTCCTCGTCGTGGGCGTCGTTATACTTGCCGATGAGCTCTACTATCTCCTCCTTGGAGTCGAAGTCCTTGGGGTAGATAGCGATGCGGTCGGGCTGACTCTCATCCACCATACCGAAGCTCTTGAGGTTTGCTTCATATGAGCCCGCAGACATACCGGGGCGGAGCATGGGAGCGAAGGCGGTGTGCAGCTCATCCTCGCCCATCATCTTTAAGAGGTCGGGCTGTGCCTTTAACTGCGCAAGACCCGCGCCCTGCTCACCCATAGCCTTAAGCGCCTCGTCGGTAAGGGTCGCCAAAAACGCCTCTACCTCGGGGACGGTGACCTTCTCTGCGAAGGGCAGACCCGTGAGCACGTCGGTCTTGGGGTCAGCCATCTGTGCCTTTACCACGTCCGAGTCCTCGGTCATTTCTATAATATGCTCGGTGAGCTTGGGGCTATAACCCAAAAATCCGCTGATGGAGGATGCCACCGCACCTTCCTTGGGACGTACGATACCGCATATCTTCATCTCGATGCCACCCTGTGCAAGACCAAGGAGACCTTCCTTGGCTACCTGGGTGTAAACGCCGTCGCCGTCAGCGTCGGTGTACTTATCGGGGCTGATAACAAGGCTGAAGGGGGTTGCCTTTATCTCGTCGTAGGTGTACTTTAAAAGCTCTACGGGCAGTTTCTCGCCCTTCATGAGCCTATCCATATTCTCCGCTATCTCGGTGCGGTCACGCATACCGAGAGCATAGAGGGCGATGTCGGGGATCTCATTATCCTGAGTGACCACCAGCACCATCTCGTTATGCTCCTCCGGCCAGTGTCCGCCGTCGATGAACTCGTACTGGCTGTCTAAGAGCTCGCGGTTGTCAAGGAGCTCGCTTAACATATCGAAGCCCATCATAGAGGACGCCATATCTCCCATAGAGCCCATGCTCTGCAGGGTCTCGCTGTAGGAGACGCCCTCATAGCCCGTTCCCTGCATCATGGCAGAGGACATAAGCTCCATGACCTCCATGGAGTCCACCTTCGCAGGGATATCCCCTGCAGTGTTGTAAAGGGTGAAGTCCATATCGTAAAGATACTTGATATCGCTTACGTACTGACCGATATTCACCTCGTCCGACTCAAAATAGTCGCGCAGGGAGCCCAGGTCGTTCTTCTTCATGCTGTTCATGAAGGAGTTTGCCATCTCGGTCATATTACTGTTAGAGTAAACGGCGTCTGTTCCGTGCTCTACCTTCTCGCCGTCTTCCCTTGTGAGCATCTTGGTCATATCCATGGTATCGCTCTCGATGGTCAAGGGATAGGTGGAAAGGGTATCCTCCTGCACCTTGTCTATATAGATGGTAATACCGTTTGAAAGGGAGAGTATCAGGGCGATACCGATGATACCGATGCTTCCCGCAAAGCTGGTAAGGAAGGTACGGGTCTTCTTTGTCATCAGATTATTAAGAGAGAGGCTGAAGGCGGTCACAAAGGACATTGGCTTTTTCTTCACCTTGGTCTTTTCCTCTATAGCCGTCTCACTTCCCTCGTAAGGGTCGGTGTCTCCCACTATCTTGCCGTCAAGCAGGCTGATGATACGGGTGGAGTAAGCCTCGGCAAGCTCGGGATTATGGGTCACCATAATGACCAGGCGGTCGCGTGCGACCTCCTTTAATATCTCCATTATCTGTGTGCTGGTCTCGGTGTCCAGAGCTCCCGTAGGCTCGTCTGCCAAAAGTATCTCGGGATTATTCACAAGTGCTCTTGCGATAGCCACGCGCTGCATCTGTCCGCCCGAGAGCTGATTGGGTCTTTTGTGCACGTATTCACCGAGACCCACCTTCTCAAGGGCCTCCCTTGCGCGCTCACGGCGCTCGCTGCGCTTTATGCCCGAAAGGGTCATGGCAAGCTCTACGTTAGAGAGGATGGACTGATGGGGGATAAGGTTATAGCTCTGGAAAACAAAGCCGATGGAACGGTTACGGTACACGTCCCAGTCGCCGTCCTTGTAGTCGGCGGTGTGCTTACCCTTGATCACAAGGTCGCCAGAGGTGTAGCGGTCAAGACCGCCGATGATGTTTAAGAGAGTCGTCTTTCCGCATCCGGAAGGTCCTAAAACAGATACGAACTCGTTCTTTCGGAAGGCGACGCTGACCCCGTCAAGGGCGGTCTGGCTTCCTGCACCGAAGGTGTATACCTTGGTGATGTTCTGCAATTTCAGCATTAATTTAACTCCAAACTGTTTTTATGATAATAATATTATAATCACCGTTAACCTAAAGTCAAGAAAAACACAGATATGTTTACACAAAAGACAAAAATCAAGCCCGCTAAGCGGGCTTGATAAATAATCTGTTAATTATACTGCGGGCTCGGTAGGAGCTTCGGGCTCGGTAGGCTCTTCGGGCTCGGTGGGCTCTTCGGAAGGAGTCTCGGTAGGCTCTTCGGAGGGCTCCTCGGGCTCTACGGGAGGTTCAGGCTCTACAGGGGGCTCTATGGGCTCGTCCTCGGTGCAGAAACGCTGGAAGATGGTAGCCACCTGAGCACGGGTAGCGTGACCCTTGGGGTCGCAGGAGAGGTTCTCGCCTGCGCCGATACCTGCAATGATGCCCTCGGCTACCGCCCACTTCATAGCATCCACAGCGTAAGAGGATACCTCGTCGGCGTCGGCAAAGGCGTCAAGGGTAGCATCCTCTGCCGCACTTGCCTTTGCATAGCGGTAAAGGATGGTCACCATCTGCTCACGGGTAACGTAGTCGTTAGGCGAGAAGGCGGTCTCGGAAGTACCGTTGATAATGCCGTTCTCGGCGGCCCAGCGCAGTGCCTCGTAGTAGTAGCCCTTGGCGTCAACGTCGGTAAAGGGAAGCTCATAGTCCTCGCTTGCCGCAGGCTCGCCCTCAAGACGGTGAAGCACGGTGACCAGCATAGCGCGATTCATCTTTACCTCGGACATGAAGTGCAGATAGCTCATACCGCGGAAGAGGCCGTTATTTACTGCGAACTCGATGCCCGCATAGCTCCACTTGGAAGCGGTAACGTCAATGTAACCAAGCTCGTTGTCGATGGGATTAAAGGCGGCACCGCATCTCTCGGCATAGGTCTGAGCATCGCTTTCCTCCCAGCCGTATACCTTTTCACACCAGCCGATGTCGTCATCGACCCAGCCGAAATCGTCCTCGACCTCGGCAGTTTCATCGTCCTCTGCCACATCCTCAAGGACAGTATCCTTACCTGCAATAAGCAGAATGGCAAGAGAGTGACAGCCGAAGAAGGCCTGAGACTCAATATATTCAACGCCTGCGGGAATGCGCATAGCGGTAATATCGCTTGCCATGAAGGCGCGGTGACCGATCTTCTTGAGACCGTCGGGAAGGATAACAGTCTTCAGGTCGGTGTCAAGGAATGCGCCGTCGGAAAGCTCGGTGACCGTCTCAGGCACCGTGTAGCTCTCAGCGCCGTCCTTTGCCAAGTAGGCAACAAGCACGCTCTTATCGTAGTTAAAGAGGATGCCATCCTCTAAAACGTAGTTAGTGTTATCGTCGGAAATATAAAGCTCCTCTAAATCGGTCATGAAAGCAAAAGCGTAACCGTTAAGCCCCTTTGCGCTGTCGGGGACGACAATGCGCTTGACTGCAGATGCAGAAAACGCGTTTCCGCCAAGCTGGGTAAGAGAAGCGGGCAAACGCACCTCGGTAAACGCGCAGCCGTTAAATGCCTCTTCGCCGATGGTCTCAACGCCGTCAGGAATAGAGATAGCGCTAAGAGCCGTACAGGCGGCAAATGCATAAGCGCCGATGGACTTAAGTCCGCCGGGCAGGGTAACGAACTGAAGTGATTCGCACCTTGCAAAAACGCCTCTACCTATAGAGGTGATACCCGCAGGGAGCATCACGAGGCTGATCTTGGTACCCGTAAAAGCGAGATCGCCGATAAAGGTAACGGTCTCGGGCAGAGTGACCTTCGCCACCGCGGAATCGGCAAACGCATATGCACCGATAGACTCAACACCGATAGGAAGAACCACTTCCGTGAGAGCCGAGCACTCAAATGCGCTGTCGCCGATGGTCTTAAGGGTGGAAGGGAAATTGATCTCTATAATGGGACAGTCCTTAAACGCATTATCCTCGATAGCGGTGATGCCCTCGGGCAGAGTAACCTTGGTAACAGCGGTAAAGCCGTTAAAAATATTGTTACCCACGGCGGTGATGCCCTCGCCGATAACTACCTCGGTAGCCTCAAGAGCAAACTTCGCCCAGGGGCGGGTGTCCTCCTCTTCGGTCACTGCGAAATCGGGAATAGGGCCGCTACCCGTGAATGTAATGACCTTTGTCTCGTCGTCAAACTCCCACATAACGCCGTCAATGGGGGTCACGGAGCCTGCAGCATTTACGGGCAGGATCACCAGACTCGCCAAAAGAGCGACGGTGAGAATAAGGGATAAAATCTTTCTCATTGTATTTTCCTCCTTTAAAGGATACTTATCCATTATGGTTTTCTTATTATATACCAAATACCACAATTTTGCAAGTGTATATTTCGGGGGCAAAGGCTCTAAACTTACCTCTTCACGTTATAAGACGCAAAAAATCGGGATAGGTTACAGTTTTTAGGGAATTTTTCAATATTTTATTCCCGATGACGGATGAGGATCTTCGGGAGGGGAGACCCCTCCCCTACGGGA
>JAZQCR010000156.1:0-5702 GCA_045546375.1 Eubacteriales bacterium
CTGGAAGATGATGGTGACAGTGCCCGCCTCGCGGTCGTAGTCAGCGATGGTCAGCGGTATTCTCTCGCTGTTCTCATTGGTTCTGAAAATGATAAACTGTCCCGCCTTGGCCTTGCGCGCAACAAGGGGCGCTTCCACCACCATTTTTGTTACGGTGGGATTGAGAGCAGTTTTCTTGACTATCCTATACAAAACTAATACCTCATTGTAGTTATAACTTATAAATTATACCACGCAAACGGACAAAATACAACATTTTTGTCTTAATTAAAATAGACAAAACATATGGAAATATCCTGATAAATATGATACAATACTAAAAAGAAAGGCGGTGAAGCACTGTGAGCATAAAGTACGTTCTATTCGATCTTGACGGAACGCTTACCGATCCGGGCGAGGGTATTACCAACTCGGTGGCGTATTCCCTTAAAAAATACGGCATCGAAGTGCCTAACCGAACCGTGCTTTATCCCTTTATCGGCCCGCCTCTTTACGAGAGCTATGAGGTCTTTTACGGCTTTTCTCACGAGCAGGCTGAGGAGGCGGTAGAGTTCTACCGCGAGTATTATCGGGATAAGGGCATTTTTGAGAACCTGGTGTACGATGGCATTCCCGAGACCCTCTCGGCATTGCGTGATAAGGGCTATAAGTTGGTATTGGCTACCTCTAAGCCCGAGCAGTTTGCTCTACGTATCCTCCGTCATTTCGACCTTGACGGTTATTTTACCGTTATAGCGGGTGCGGATATGGAGGGAAACAGAGTTAAGAAATCAGACGTCATTGCCCACGCGCTTGCTTTATGCGGTGCTTCTCCCGACGAGTGCATTATGGTAGGGGACCGCGAGCACGACGTAAACGGCGCCGCGGAGTTCGGAATCCCATGTATAGGTGTGCTCTTTGGCTACGGCTCCAGGGAAGAGCTCGAGTTAAGCGGCGCACGCCGGATAGCCGAGACACCGTCACAGATAACAGATATTATATTGAGAGAGATATGAAGATAAACGAGATAAAAAGCGAAAAGTTTTTGAATAATCCTTACGGCGTTATCGTGCCTTTTTCGGTTACGGGACGCACGGACGGTGCCTATGAATGTGATATCTATGACTATGACGTTCTTCGGGATAAAATGGATCTGTCAGCTCCCGAGGATTATCTCACCGAGGGCTTTTTTCGCCGTGTTAACCTGGCTCTTTGCCATCCTGTGGCGAAGCTTGGGTATGAGCCCGATATGCACCTTACCCACTCGTTTTTACTGCATTATCGCACGAGTGTGCCTTGCTCCGAGGAAAAGATATTGCCTTCAACCGTGCAGGTGAATGATATGACGCGGTATACCGACCTTACCTCCACCGAATTCTCCTGCGAGGAGTTTCCCGTTTTCGCCACACTCGAGGACGGTGCCCTGGTGTGCACCTGCGGCGTGAACGACTTTATCGAAGAAAACACCGTGGAGATAGCGGTGGAAACGGTAGAGAGGTTTAGGGGCAACGGCTATGCACGCTCTTGCGTTTGCGCTATGATAAACCACCTTGTTTCAAAGGGATATGAGGTAGCGTACCTTACCTATCCGGATAATACCGCATCTGTGGCTCTTGCAGAGTCCTGCGGACTGTCCCTCTACAGCCGCGACTACCACTTCGTCTGCTATGAGAAGGAGAAGTAATGGCTTTTGATGCAGGAATGGTCGCTTGCCTTTGCGACTCGTTAAATAAAACTCTTGCTGGGGCTAAAGTAGAGAAGGTAAATCAGCCTTCCTCCGATGAGTTGGTACTGAATGTTCATACTGCCGACGGCAGTAAACGACTGCTTATAAGCTGTGCTTCGGGCAGCGCCCGTGCCACCATTACCGAGGGAAAGTATGAAAACCCATTGGTTGCGCCTATGTTCTGTATGCTTTTACGCAAGCATATCTCGGGCGCGCGTATTCGTTCGGTGACCCAACCGGGCTTTGAGCGAATACTGTTTTTCACCTTTGATGCCTACGACGAGCTGGGCTTTCCCTGCGAGAAGTATTTGGTGTTGGAGCTTATCGGTAAATTCAGCAATATAATATTTTTAAACGATAAAAAGAAGATAGTCAGTGCGGTCCGCACCGTGGACTTTTCTTCGTCAGCCGAGCGGCAGGTGCTTCCGGGGCTCACATATGAGCTACCTCCGAGCCAGGATAAAAAAGATCCGCGTAACGAGAATAAAGAGTCATTTTTATCTCTCTTATCTGCAAGTGATATGCGCGCAGATAAATTTATCGTAGGTGCTTATCTCGGTATATCTCCGCTGGTAGCGCGTGAGATAGTATACAGCGCACATCACACCTCGGATATCCCCTGCGGAGAGTGTGACGGTGAGAAGCTATGGTACTATTTTAATAAGGCTATGGAGCGTATTCGCACATCAGACTTTTCGCCCACCATCATCACCGAGAAGGGCGGCAGACCGATCGAGTATTCGTTCTTACCCATAAACCAGTACGGCGTAAACTATATTTCCGAGGAAATGGAGACCCCATCGGCGCTTCTCGAGCGCTTCTTCAGCGAGAAGAGTACACAGGACAGGTTGAAGGCCCGCTCTGCCGATATCCTTCGTCTGCTTACTAATGCTGCTGCCCGCCTTGAGCGTAAGATTGCTCTGCAGACCGAGGAGCTGGGCGAGTGCGAGGCTATGGATAAGTATAAACTGTACGGCGATCTTATCACGGCGAACATCTATGCCTTAAAACGCGGTGACACGTCTGCACACCTCGTTAATTATTACAGCGAGGATTGCGAGCAGATAGAGATACCTCTTGATTCGCGCCTTGCTCCCGCTGCCAACGCACAGCGCTATTATAAGCGCTATAATAAGGCTAAGACTGCGAAGAAAGAACTCACCCGACAGATAGACATAGCTAAAGGGGATCTCGAGTACGTTGACACCGTCTTTGATTCTCTTAGACGGGCGCAGACCGTGGCTGATCTTGAGGAGATAAGGGAAGAGCTCTATACAGCAGGTTTTGCATCCCGAATGAAGGGATATGAGAAAAAGAAGCGTAAGGTACAGCCGCCGATAACCTACACAACCACCGACGGGATGAAGGTGCTCTGCGGCAGAAATAATACGCAGAACGACCACCTTACCTTTAAGAGTGCGGAGAAGTGGGACTATTGGTTTCACGTTAAGGGCGCACCGGGCTCACACGTTATCCTTTGCACCGAGGGCGTTGAGCCTACCGACCGTGACTTCACGGAGGCAGCTATGATAGCCGCAGTCAATTCAAAACTCTGTGACGGCGATAACGTTGGTGTTGACTACACCCTTGCCAAAAACGTAAAAAAGCCCACAGGCGCTAAGCCGGGCTACGTGATATATCACACAAACTGGACTGCCTACGTCAGTCCCGAAAAAAATCAAATTGAGAGGTTAAGATCATGACAAGCGAACTTATGATGACCTACCCTTCCGTCTATGCGGTTGGAAACGAGTACCAGATATGCACACTGGTAAAAAGCGAATGCACCATGTGGGTAGAGGTAGCAGGCAAGTGCTACTACGACCATTCCAACGGCATCCTTCGCTCGGGTAAATTCTTGCACATAGCGAAGCTGCCTATGGCGGCGTTGGATGCGGTGGGAGAATACACCGTTCATCACCGCAAGATAAACGAGCGTAAGCCCTATTTCACTGACTTCGGTGAGGTCGAGAGTATTACATATAAGTTTTATCCCATAAAGGAAAAGAACGAATACAATATCATCAATCTGGCCGATGCTCACAGCCTGGTGGACGCGCCTATCGGAAGCGGCAGCTACTTCGGTGACGATCTCGACCTGCTTATCTTAAACGGAGACATCCCCAATCACAGCGGAGAAATAGAGTACTTTAAGGCTATATATCTTATCTCCGGCGGTATTACTAAGGGTGAGAAGCCCTGCATCTTCTCCCGCGGTAATCACGATATGCGTGGCATCTATGGTGAGCAGATGGCAGATTACTCTCCTACCGATAACGGTAAAAGTTATTTTACGTTCCGTCTTGGCCCCATTTGGGGTATAGTCCTTGATGCGGGTGAGGATAAGCTGGATGACCTTAAGGAATACGGCCACACCATCTGCTGTTCCGCTTTCCGTGATGAGGAGGGTGAGTTCCTTGATAAGGCTATCGCTTCACGTGAATACGAGGATGCACCCGTGCGGCTTATTATCAGCCATCATCCTTTTGCACACCGTATCAATCCTCCCTTCGATATAGAGCAGGAGAGATATGCCGATTGGAGCGCAAAGCTAAAGAATATCAAGCCTACTCTGTGGCTCTCGGGACATCTTCATCAGCTCTTTTTAGAGGCTCCCGGCGGTGCACACGACACGTACGGTTATCCCTGCGTCCTCGTTTGTTCGTCCTTACAGAATGCAGAGCCTGCCAGCCACACCAGCGGCGCAGTTACTCTCTCTAAGGACAGCGTTACCGTTAAGTACGTAAATGAAAAGGGCGAGATAGTCGGCGAGGACACCGAGGCATTGGTATAATGAAGGTTTGTACTTTTAATATCAGATTCGATACACAAAACGACGGTATAAATTCCTTTAGCGGCAGAAGCCCTCTCATAAAAGAAGTGCTTTGCCGTGAGGGTGCCGACGTCATCGGCTTCCAGGAGGTTCTCCCTCACGTGTACTCATGGTTAAGTGAGAACCTCGGGGGTTATACGCTCGTTGGTTGCGGCAGAGAGGGCAACCGAGACGGAGAGGGAACACCTATCGCCTTTAAGAGCGATAAGTACTATCTCTTTTCCTTCGATACTTTCTGGCTTTCGCCCATGCCCTCTGTTCCCGGTAGCCGCTTCCTGCGCGATCAGAGCGGATGTCCAAGGGTGTGCAGTGTAGCCGTCCTCGTCGATAAGGAAACCCACGCACTCATTAGAGTCTATAATACTCACCTTGACCATGTAGGTGAAAAGGCGCGTCAGCAGGGAATGAAGGTAGTACGAAGGCGCATCTCAAAGGACGATAAGCTCTATCCCGGCGTGCCCGTTATCCTGATGGGAGACTTCAATGCTTATCCCGACAGCCCTTTCCTTTCCGAGATAGACGGTATCTTCGACGTTACCTCTCATATTCCTGTGACCTTCCACTGCTACGGAAGAAAGGAGGCCTTCGGTAAGATAGATTATATCTACACGAATATGAAGGCTGAAAACGTCCGTATTTTAGACGATGAGAGGGAAGGGGTATACCTTTCCGACCATTATCCCATAGTGGGGGAATTACAGTAAAAAAAGCACCGTAAGGTGCTTTTTTTACTCGCTAAATTCGAGGACTGCACATAACAGGGATGCGGTCTGTGCTCGGGTAAGCTCTGTGTTGGCAGAGAACCTGCCCATTCCCGTTCCCTCAAGGATGCCGTGTTCGGTCAGTGCGTAGACCGATTCGCCTGCCCAGGCGGGGATAGCGTTATCATCGTGAAAGACCTCGACAGAACCGCTTGTCTTAAGGTCAAGCATCTTGTTAATGATGACGGCCGCCTCGGCACGTGTGATGGTGTTGTTGGGATAGAAGAAAACGCCGTCCTCGGTTTTGGTGCCCTCTATATATCCCAGCTTTTTGGCGGTAGCCACGTAGGACATCAGGTGAGAGGGGATCTGATCGTTGTCAGAAAAATCCGTGCGTGTGAGTGTTTCGTCCGCCTTTATCTTACAAACGTCCATGGCCATGGCTAAGAACTCGGCGCGGGAT
>JAZQCR010000157.1:0-6429 GCA_045546375.1 Eubacteriales bacterium
CTGCGGCGGCTGTATGCTCACCGAGCGGGAGATGAAGAGCCGCATCCGTCACTCTCTGGAGTGTGCCACGCCCATCACCAACTACGGCATCGCTATAGCCCATATGAACGGCATACTGGCACGGTCCATAAAGCCGCTAAAGACATTATAACAAAAAGCAAATGACTTTTCAGTCATTTGCTTTTTTCATTGTCGCAGATAATAAAGAAAAGCCCCGCGTAAAGCGGGGCGATAATCAAATGAGAAAATATTTTTGAAAATCTTTTCTGTGATGCAACTTATCAAAAGGATTACGCTTTATAAACTCATAGAAATCTTCTACTTGAGTAGTCGTTCCTGTTCTACATATATTATCGGTATTGCATTCAATTTGATTGAAGAAAGGGCTTGTGAAACGGTAGGTAGTGTTTTCCTCCATAAATTTATCGTAAGCAGTTGCATACTCAAACGATTTTTTTAGGCATTGAACCGCTGTTTCATACTGTCCATCAGATGTGTAGATGCTTGCTCTTCTGCGATAATTGTCGGCAAGAAAACAATTGTAATATAAATAATTTCCATCCGGAATTAGTGCGTTTAGTATCTGCTCCTGTGCTTTGCACGCCAGCATATCATAATTGTCAATATGATTTAGTATATGCGTCAGCATGTCAACGAGCATATTTTGAGAATGTATGATTTTCTCTCTGCCTTGCAAGCAATCCAACAACACCATATCTTTACTCACTGATAAGTTTTCGGGATAAAGCTCGGCGTATTTCTTTGCTTCATCATACCGTCCTCTCAAACACAAATACTGCACGATGCCTTGTACCGAACTTGCTTTGATTTTTTCATCGGTCGTATTTTCTATAACAATTGCAAAATGCTTAATCGCCTTTTCCTGTTCAGCGATATACTCATTAGCATTCTTGAAATCCAAAGAACGCATTGCCTCACACCATGCAAGCCAATCAAGGTATTTCATTTCTCCCGGATACTCCGAAACAGCAGCACAAGCAATCTCATATCTTTTGGCGAGATCGCCGCTCTTCCAAGTTTCACGCTCTTCTTTTTCGAGTTCTTCTCGGCGTACATCTGTGCCGTAGTTTGTTAATCCGAGTAATTCGTCGGATGATACGTGAAACAATCTTGTTAAAGGGCCAATCAAAGACAGATCGGGACTTGATAATCCGCATTCCCATTTCGAAACCGCCTGATATGAAACGCAAAGATAGTCCGCAAGCTTCTCTTGTGTCAAATCGTTCTTTTTTCGTAATTCCTTTATTTTTTCAGCTATGGTCATTAGTATCACCTCTAAAATATATTGAATCCGGATTCTGATATTATTATAACGCACACCGAACATATAGACAATAACTTGTTTTTTGAAATGCGTTTCAACTCACGGTTGAGAAATCAAATTTTTCGTTTAATTTGAATTCCATTCTATATTACTCCTTATCATAGGGTAACAGCGCGCTTGTTCCGATAATATGATAGCACATATGGTACACTAAAAACAAGAACCGATTTGTTTAATTTGCGTTTATAAAATAAACGCTCCGTTTACCTCCGGGTAAAGAACAAGTTTCAACCATCCTCATCCCCCGACGAGGTTATAGCCTGCGGCAGATAGAACACTTAGCTTTCGTCGAGGGCGCCGTCCCCTACGACACACAGAGATATTGTAACGGTTTATTACGCGTAGCACGCAATCAACTTAACTTTAAGTTAAATCTATTCTTTACAATTAATATCTTCAAATCTTTATCACGTTCTGCTATACTGTATACAGAATACAACCGAGGAGGATCAAACAATGACGGCATCAATGGGCGAGATAATCAAACACTTACGAAAAGAGCAAGGACTGACCCAAGAGGAGCTGGCAGAGCAATTAGGCGTCTCCGCGCCCGCCGTATCAAAATGGGAAAACGGCGGAGGTATGCCCGATATATCTCAGATAGTACCTCTCTCGCGCATCTTCGGGGTGAGTACGGATGTGCTCTTCGGGGTGGCGGACAGGGACGACACAGAGGACGTAAAAAGCATAATGGAGCGGGCGCAGTCTGCTCTGACCTCACCCCTGACCACAGAATGCTTAAAGAAAAGGTATGATATCCTGCAAAAGGGCCTGGCCCTCCACCCGAAAAACCCAATACTGCTTACGAACAGCCTGGAAGCGGGCATCGCCCTCGCCTATCCTGAAAACGACGTATACGACGCAGAAAACGGAAAGTCCATATACAAGGAATGCATACGCCAGGCTAATCTGATATTCTCATATTCACAGAATACTACCGACGTTTTACGCGCTCACATGATAATGGTGCTCCTGCATAGTGCCTACGGCAATTTTGAGCAGGCAGAGAAACACGCACAAAAGTTCCCATGGCGCGCAGATATGACCGTGCACAAAATGTACGCCTACTACGCCCACTGGAAAAAGGACTATAAGACCGAGGCGGCGAGCAGACAATACGGATTTTTATTCCTGCTGGAGGCAATGCTGGACACGATAACGAATCTGGGCATCACCCACACCGCTATGAATGAGCACAGAAGCGCTCAAAAGACTTTTGAGACGGCGATAGAGCTGATAAATCTTCTAACAGCCGAGGAAGAGATACCGCCCGCATTCCACCGCCGCGAAAAAGGAGATATTTACGTACTCTTTGCAAGGTCGCTGATGCAAACGGGAGTTACCGAAAAGGCACTTAACTGTCTTGAAAGGTCGGTGGATTTAGAGATAGAAGCCCGCGCAAGATTCGCTGACGCCGGGAAGCCCGTCTCACCGCTCCTACGTGACGTACCGCATAAGAAGTATCTTTACCGCCTGCCCATAGACCGACTTCACGTCACCCTTGATATCCTGAATGAAGAGTGCTTCGCACCTTTAAGAGAAAATGCACGATTCACGGAGCTGTTGAGAAAAGCTGAACATGGCTTAAAATGAGCGGGTTTATCGTTAAGACAAACGACGTATACTGCGAAAGAGATCTGCTATCTACCCTGCAGGCTGACGGATTTCTGCGTGTAAAAGGCTTTGAGCTGACAGACTATCTGACCTGCGACATCGAGCTTCTGCGCCGAAGGAGCAAGGTATTCTATGACACATCACACGTTCCGGGTTTGGAAAAGCTGTTAGGCGAAACGGTGGACACACTCGACCATATCAGGCGAATGCTTGATCTGCAGAGGGAGCACACGGACAGTGAGCGGGCGCTCTATTCGGTAAAGCAGATGGAGCATTATTTCGCGGTGGTGGATAGCTTATATGCCTTTTGGCAAAGTCAAATGAATAGGTTCACCTCTGCCGACTACACAGAACTTTTCCGTAAGATTGAGGCTATCGCACTCTCCGAGGAATACCGTCACCTGAAAGACGGCACGCGTAAGCTAATAGACAAGATAAGCTCGGTGAAGAGCATAACCGTAGGCTTTAACCTGAATGCCGCTCTTGCGCCATGTGAAGCGGGCATCCTGTCGGTAAATGACCGTCCTATCCTTCCGGGCAAGCTCACCGACCGCCTTTTGGGGATCACATCGCAAAGCCCCTATGACTCTATGTGTACCCTAACGGTCACCGAAAAGCAATGCAACAAAAATGAGGTCGAGTCATTAAACTTTGCTATGTACAGCGCCCTTGGAAAGCTATTTCGACGGCAGGTGCGCTCCTTCGAAGAGGAGATACGTACATTTATGTGCAAAAGGCTACAATTCCTGTTGGAGCTTTTACCGGATCTGCGCTTCGTACACAGCGTGGTTGGAATTTGCTCCAGAATGCGACGAATGGGGCTTAGGCTGTGTACGCCCGAGTACAGACCGAAGGAAGAAAAGTGCTACACTGCAAAAGGATTATATAATCCCGTCCTTGGTATATATCTCGCAGAAAAAGACGGATCCAAGGCGGTGAAAAATGATATCAGCTTTGACGAGGATGGCAGGATATTCATACTGACGGGGGCCAATAACGGCGGTAAAAGCGTCTTTCTCTCAGCAGTCTGCCTCTCGCAGATAATGGCACAGCTAGGTATGCCCGTCCCCGCCGACAGCCTTACGGTCAGCCCCGCTGAATGCATCCTCGTGCACTTTCCGAAATACCGTTCTCTGCACGAAAAGGGCAGACTGGCGGAGGAATGCGAGGACATACGAAGGATATTTTCCCATGTGAACTGTCACTCGCTATGTATGTTTGACGAAGCTTTCTCCTCAACCGATGCGGGAGGGGCTACCGCTCTTTCACGCGAAGTTCTGCTCGCCCTCTCTCATCTGGGGGCCCGAGGAATATTCAATACCCATCTGCACGGCCTTGCAAAACTGAAGGAAGAGCTGTCAGAGCGCATGAGCGACGGGTCTGCTATTGATACACTATGCGCCGAGATTGATGAAAGGCAAGTACGTACATACAAAATAGTACGCGGTGCATCCATAGCCGACAGTCACGCCCAAACTATAGCCGACCTATACGGCATCGACTTCGAAAAGCTGATAAGTAACCGCAAATAGAAAAGCAAATGACTTTTCAGTCATTTGCTTTTTATTTCGCAGGTGAGGCACCGTTATAATTATAGCAGTACTTTGACGGGGATAAGCCCGTCTCCTTTTTAAATTCCGTGGAGAAGTACTTATAGTCGTTAAAGCCCGAGCGCTCGGCTATCTCCTTAAGGCTGTAATAGCCCTGCTCCATTAAGCCCGACGCAAAGCGCACTCGTGCGCTTATGATATATTTCTTCGGGGATATGCCGAACTGCGCCTTGAATAGCTTCCGAAAATAGACCTCGCTGATGTTTGACTGCTCGGCTATCTTGGATACGGTGATATCGGGGGTAAGATAATTATTATCGATATATTCTACCGAGGGGAGTATCCTTGCGTCTATCTTACGCTCGTCTGCCGCCTCGGAATAGATATGGTGAAATATGCTGTACAGAATAGCGCTTGCCTCGTGCTTATAGCCCTTCTCTTTTCCTTCCCAGACCTTTAACATATTCATAAAGAGGGCACGCAGCCTGTTGGGGGCCTTGGGGGTAAAGCGTTCTATCTTTTTGGAGGAATAGCCGAAGGTGTGCATATGGATGACCACCATCTCGTCCCTCTTTGCCAGCCTGTCATACTCCACACCTGCAGGCACGTAAACGACGGAATCGTTTCCGAATGAACAGCTCTGCTTCGACGTCTTAAGTACGGTATCCGCATTTATACGGAAGGAAAGGGCGTCAAAGTTTCGCCCCGCATTATGCATACTTACGTTTTCCTGATCGATGTATATTACGTCTAACAGATGAAAGCTCAATGCGTCTTTTTCGAAAATCAATATACACACCTGCCTTTTCAGGGCAATTATAGCACATTTGTTTCGATTTTTCAACCTTTTGGCTTGATATTCGGGTTTATCTTAGGTAGCGGGTATTATATAATTTTCATAGACAAATATAAGGAGTCAAAAATATGTCGTATAACGTTTACAGTAATCCCTCAGAGCTTAAGATAACAGATATGCGCTTCGTTGACATCGACGGCGTGCCCAAGCGCTGTACCATACTGCGCATCGATACAAATCAAGGCATCAGCGGCTACGGCGAGGTGCGTGATGCATCCTCCAAGACCTACGCTCTGATGCTCAAGAGCCGTATCCTGGGCGAGAACCCCTGCAACGTAGATAAGATCTTCCGAAAGATAAAGCAGTTCGGCGGCCCCTCACGTCAGGGCGGTGGTGTCTCGGGCATCGAGATAGCCCTCTGGGACCTGGCAGGTAAGGCGTACGGTGTTCCCCTCTATCAGCTCTTGGGCGGCAAATTCCGTGACGAGGTCAGAGTCTACTGTGACACAGACGTAGACGGAAAGCACACGGGTCGCGATATGGGTATGGCCTTAAAGAAAAGAATGGAGATGGGCTTTACCTTCCTTAAGATGGACCTGGGTATAGGTCTGCTTCTCGACGAGCCCGGCACGCTGAACGCCCCTCTCGGCTTCATCGAGGACATGAAGAGGTACGCCTCTCACATACTGAACGTTCAGGGCGGAAGCGTCACAGAGGATATGGTGCGCCATCAAAAGAGCTACTCTATCGTGACCACCGCTCACCCTCACACGGGTATTCACCTGACTGAGAAGGGCCTTGACTACCTTGAAAATTACGTAAAAGAGGTGCGTGAGGTCATCGGCTACGAGGTGCCCCTTGCAGTAGATCACTTCGGACACATCTGCGTTGAGGACTGTATCCGCTTTGCACGCAGGATGGAGGCCTACAATATCGCCTGGATAGAGGATATGGTGCCCTGGATGTACACCGATCAGTACGTACGCCTGCGCAACAGCACTACCGTGCCCGTTTGTACCGGTGAGGATATATACTTAAAGGAAGGCTTCGAGGCCCTTATCAAGGCAGGCGGCGTCTCCATCATACACCCCGATATACTGACCTGCGGCGGCGCCCTGGAGCTA
>JAZQCR010000158.1:0-8686 GCA_045546375.1 Eubacteriales bacterium
AAAGAAGTCATTGCCGCCAGACAATGACTTCTTTTTTCTTACTTACCTAACTTCGAGAAGCCGTAGCAGTTTACAAGTGCGTCTAACTTCTCTCCCGCCTTACAGAGGGGGCAGTCGTGAGGCTTATACACGCCGTAGTCCTCGATATCCTTGATGCTGAAGCAGGAATACACCGGTATCTCCCCAAGGGTCTCGGTACCCGAGAAGATAGCGGAAATGCCGCTGACCGTGCCGCCGTAGTAACCTATTGCCTCAACGGCGTTCGCCACGGTCTTACCCGAGGAAACGGATACCGCCAGTATCATAACGTGCTTACCCTCTATCATGGACACGGCATTGTCACGGAAAAGAAGCTGGCTGTTTCCCGTGGTCTCGGGGGTCACCACGTATATGGAGCGGTGCGCGTTCATATTCATAAAGGATGCCTTGGTGAGCTCATCTGCCAGAAGGGTTCCGATGACCTCGGTGCCGTCAAGACAAAGGATGGTATCAACGATGGTATTATTGTAAAAATAAGAGCAAAGCTCCTCTGCCACCGCCTTCGCCTCGGAAAGGCGGGACTTCTGCGCCGCTACGTCGATAAAATAGTTGGTATGTCTGTTAGGTGTGGCGAAGTGTCCCTTTACCACTCTTAAAAACAGATTATTTCTCTTGGTTTCATACTTAATAATGTTATTAGTAGGCATAAACGGTACCTCCGTGGATTAGTGTTCATTGATTTTACCATATTTATACCCATTTTGTCAAGAGAATGTGGGCATTATGCACAAACAAAGGTGAAAAAATACCCTGCCGAGCTCTCGACAGGGTATAAATTATAGAATTGACTGCAAAAACTGCTTAAGTCGGGGGTGCTTGGGGTTTGTGAAGAGCTCCTCGGGCTCTCCCTCCTCGGCGATAACTCCGTCGCACATAAAGACCACCTTGTCCGCCACCTCGCGGGCGAAGGACATCTCGTGGGTTACCACGATCATAGTCATACCGTCCTTGGCAAGCTGCTTCATAACGTCAAGGACCTCGCCTACGAGCTCGGGGTCAAGAGCAGAGGTAGGCTCGTCAAAGAGCATTATCTTGGGCTCCATGGCAAGGGCTCTTGCGATCGCCACACGCTGCTGCTGACCGCCCGAAAGGCGTGAGGGATACTCGTTTGCCTTATCCGCAAGTCCTACCATACCCAGCAGCTCCATAGCCTTGTTGGTCGCGCTCTCTTCATCCACGCCCTTAACGGTGATGGGGGCAAGGGTCAGGTTCTCAAGTACCGTCTTATGAGGGAAGAGGTTAAAGCGCTGAAAGACCATACCCATCTCAAGGAGCATCTCCTTCTGCTTTTGGGGCTCCGCACGGAAAACGGTCTTGTCATGCTCGCGGTGTAGGAAAAGCTCGTCACCGACAAATATCTTACCGCCCGAGATCTTTTCAAGCTGGTTAAGACAACGGATGTAGGTGGACTTACCCGCACCCGAAGGGCCGATGATAACGATGACCTCACCCGGCTCCACCGTCAGGTTAACGTCGGTGAGTACGTCAAGGCGTCCGAAGGACTTTGATAAATGTTCCGTTTTGATTATAGACATTTCATTGCCCTCCCAAATTACAGATAATGAGAGAATTTCTTCTCAAGCTTATTGAAGATAGCCGTCAGCACCCAGGTGAGCACAAGATAAATGGCAAGTGCGGGTACGTAAGGCAGAGAGGATGCATAGTCGTTATGCAGTATGCTGGAGATGGTGGTAACGTCCTGCAGGGATACCGCAAACACAAGAGAAGCATCCTTTAAGATAAGTACGAACTCGTTAGCGAAGGGGGGTATCAGGCGTCCGATAGACTGGGGGATGATGACCTTACTCATAGTCTGACCGTAGGTCATACCCAGCGCCTTTGCCGCCTCGTGCTGACCCTTATCGATAGAGAGGATCGCCGCGCGGACTATCTCCGCGCAGTACGCCGCGCTGTTGAGGGTAAAGGAGATATAGGACGCGATGAAGGAGCCCATATAAACGTCGTTGGGGCTCTCCATAAAGAGCGCGCCCAGCTTCGTCCAGGCAAACTCAACTCCCATGCCGTTGAGCATGGTGGGAAGTCCGAAGTAAAGGAACATAAGCTGGATAAGCAGGGGGGTCCCGCGGAAGAAGAATATGTAGCCCGAGCATATCTTGGATATGAGCTTATTTTTCGAGATCTTACCGAGGGCCAGGAATACCGCGATGATAAAGCCGGATAATACCGACATAAAGGTAAGGAGCAGGGTCAGCTTGATACCGAAAAGGGGGCCCTGACCGATACCTAACATACGGTAGGTAAAGTTTACTAACCTGCCCACGGTCATACCAACGCCCTCGTTGGCATCAAAGACGTGACCTGCAAAGCCCACGTATCTCTCAACTATAGGCTGTGCGCCCTTGATCTCAAAGGAGCACTGGCTGATGATGCCAAGATCGTTATACGCCACGATGACCTTCGGCCGCTTGGCGCCCTGATCCTTTGCCATCTGCTCGCGTATCTGCTCGGGAGCGTTCAGGGCGGCGTGATTCATAAAGGCGTTTTTGGTGGGCATCAGGTAATAGAGCACGCCCACCGCTATCAAAAGCGCCAGTACGATGCACAGTATCACCTTGCTCTTTGTGCGCCACTTACGCACGTCAAGGCGAGCGAGCAGGCGCTTGAATAAAGGTTGTTTTTTCATTATAATATCTCTTTTATCTCCGTCAAAGAAGCCGACAGCCACGCTGTCGGCCTCGTTTGTCAGTGTGTTTTAAGTCGAGGGGCTTCGACCCCGCGGCTTATGCGAACCAACGCGCGTCGTTGTCCTCGAAGAAGCCCTCGTCCTTCAGGATGGAGATGCCCTCGTTGAATGCAGCGGCAAGAGCGGTGTTCTCCTTGCCTACCGCGATAGCGAACACCTCGGGGTTAGCGTTGTCTACCCAGATGATCTCGAAGTCGTCGGGAGTCTTGGAAAGGCGTGCGGTAGCAACGGTAGAGTCACATACTACGAAGTCTACCTCGCCGTTCTTAAGGGAGTCGAAGCAGGTGCCTACGTGGGGATTGGAGATAACGGAAGCGTTGATGGTGCCCTCCTCGATAAGGGACTCCATCAGGTCAGAGGAAGTGGTGCCCTCCTGCAGAGAAACCTTTGCTCCGTCAAGATCCTCGAAGCTCTCTACGGTAACGTCAGCGCCCTTCTTAACTACTACAGCCTGATAGTTAGCGATGTAGTGGTCGGTGAAGAGTACCTGCTCTTTTCTCTCGTCGTTTACGGTAAGAGCGGAGATAACGCAGTCGTAGTTAACGTCGATACCGTCAAGGATACCGTCGAAACCGGTGTTGATGAACTCAACCTCTACGCCAAGGAGCTCCTCGAGCTCGTATGCCATATCAACGTCGTAGCCAACGAAGCTGCCGTCCTCTGCGATCATCTCGAAGGGCTCGTATGCAGCCTCCATACCGATGACGATCTTGCCGTCCTTCATGGTCTTAACGCCGTGCTTCTCTGCTAAGTTGTTGGGTCTGTCGCTGTTTACAGTCGCGCCGGTAGCGCCGGTAGATGCGCCGTCGTCCTTGCGGCAGCCTGCCACTGCGAACAGGGATACCAGCATTAAGCATGCCAGTAAAATACTGATAATTCTTTTCATTGTCTTTCTCCTAAATACTTTAGTTTGGTAATTTGCTAAAGGAATACGCATATGATACACTATTAATTCTTTTTTGTCAATAGCTTTCAGAATAAATATTCATTTTTCTTTCATAAAAATGCATAGATGCGCCGATCAAAACGTGAAAAAAGGCTCGCATAACGAGCCTTTTCTTTTAGCTTTCCAGCCGCCTTATCAGTCGGATAAGAGGGATCGCCAGAGTACAGGATACTACGTTGCCCACGCCGTGAGTAATGCTGAAGGGCACGCCGTACGCCAGGCGCACAAGGGCCATATCAAAGGTGAGCCCCTCGAAGGTCATGTAGAAGGGTACCCACAGCACCTCGAAGAACAGCCCGTGCACAAGACCCAGAGCGCAGTAGCACACTGCGGCTACGCCGTCGGGCAGTCTCTTCGGCAGGAGCATGGTAAGCGCCCACAGCACCGTCCACACATAGAGGTAGGGTATCCACCAGGGGTGAAAGCCCTGCACCACTCCCTCAAGAAAAACGTAAACGTAGAGGGGTATCAAAGCGCCAAAGCGATATACGCGGGTGGTCACGATGATAAAGAGCGCCAGCAGATGGATATTCGCCAGCCCCTTCATAACGAAGGTGGAACCGAACATCAGGGCGCCCCACATGGCGTATATCACCATCGCGCGAATACGGGAGTGGGTCATTTCTCGGCTTTAAGCTGATAGGTGACACCTGCTTCAAGCTCGGTATCCGAAACACCGGTCATAGCGTACTCCCCATCAATGTAGAATGCCCAGTAGCTGCCGTCCACCTCGTAGGAATGGCTCTCACCAAGAACGGTCTTGACGTAAAGGCCGTAGGGACCCTCCTCGCCGTAAGCGATGCCACGGTCAAAGATAAAGTCACCCACAGTACCCTCACACAGGGCGTAGTCCTCGGTCTGCTCGCTTCCGTCAGCGAAGGTGACGGTAAGGGTGAAGGTCTCCTCATCGAGAGCGGGTGCCTCGGTAGGCTCGGTGCCGTCGGTGGCAGGCGCAGTGGCCTCGGTAGGCAGGGTGCCCCTTGTTCCGTCGGTGTACTTGGTGCTTTCGTCACAGGATACCATAGTCAGCGCCATAGCCGTAATAAGCGCAAGGACAAGGCAAAGTGACAGAACAGTTTTCAGATTCTTTGTCATTTCTTTGTTCTCCTTTAAGATGTAATATATATCACGCTGTTATCGCTTGTGATGCTCTCGATCACGATAACTAAAGGAGCAAGTCTTCCGACTCGGGTGATCGGTATTCGCCTTCTCGGTCTCCCAATGGCTTTGACTCCTCTACGGCAGAGGCGCCCTGAATACCGCGTTAATGCCCTCACGGCGGCGTGCCCGTCGGTGATTTTCACACCGTTCCTTTTCTCCACGCGATGATAATTTGAGTTATAAGTTATGAGTTATGGGAAGCCCTTCAGGCTTCGTTATGAGAAAGCCTTCGGCTTTCGTTAGGGTGAGCATTCAAACCCAAAGGGGAAGGCAACGCTACCGCGATATCACGGAGATATAGTTAACGGTGATCGCTGACTTGAGCCTTCCCCTTTGGTCAAAGGGGAAGGTGGATTTGCCGTCAGGCAAAGACGGATGAGGATTCGGTATTGCTGATTTCCGTTTACGGAAATCGACCTTATTTATGATATCTAAACAGCAAACACGCCTGAAGAAATCAGGCGAGTTCGTCTCTTATGGTCTGCGCCCAGCTGTCGCAGTCCGAGTAGCCCGAAAGGGTCTCGAACATAGCGAGCGCCGCGGCCTTGTCGCCGCTTGTATAGGTATAGATGGCGTGCTCACGGTACTGTGAGCGCGCGCCCTCCAGCATACTTGCTGAGTCAAGATAACCGCCGAGAGACTCGAAAAGTCCGATGACCTCGGGCAGACGCCCGTAATCCCTCAGGCTGTACACCTCGGTGGCGTACTGATACCTTGCCTCATAGAGTCTGTCCGCGCTGTCCAGCAGCTCTCCGCAGGCCTCAAAGCACACCATAGCCGTGCCGTAATCGCCGTTTGCCATACACATTACGGCGTAGGTGTAGTCGGCGTGAGCCTTACTGTCAAGATAAGCCCCCAGCTCGTTAAAGATAAGGTTCGCCGTGCGGTAATCCTTTTCCTCAAGGGCCGCCTTCGCCTGTGCATACTTCTCCGCGTCGGTGACGGTGGGGGAGTCCCCTCCGTTCAGCTTATCAAGCTGCAGCACACTGTCGCGGAAGTCACCCAGCGACAGGAGGATCCGCTTCGCTCCGTCGGTGTCACCTATGGAGAGCAGTCGCATGGCCTCCGCATAGTCAAGCTCCTTGCCTGCCTGCGCCGCCTTTTCCGCACTGTCCGAATAGTCGCCCAGCGCCGAGAATGCATCCTTTGCCGCCTGATACTCACCCTTACTTAAGAGGATGAGCGCCTCGGCATAGGCGGCCTTCTTTTCCTCCTCGCCCTTTGAGGGCCGCTCAAGGCGGTCAAGGGTCTGCGCCAGCATATCACGGCTGTCGTAGAAGTCCCCCAAAGATTCATATATGATCTTGGCGTTCACATAGTCGCCGCTCTTAAATGCGTTCCGTCCGTCTATATAGGCAGAATAGTCACCGGTCTGCTTATAGTCGTCTAATTTATCAAATATCTTCTGCGCAGAGGAGTAGTCCCCCTTCTCGAAGAAGGCCACCGCCTTTCCGTACATGGACGAAGGGCGTATCACCCCAAGGTATACCCACAGGGCGATAATGACAACGAGAGAAACAAGGACGACGGGTATCGCCCTTCGGATAAGCTCACGCTGTCTCTTTGCGCGCATGATGGCAGGGTCTATCTTACGGTGTCCCCTGCTCTCGAAGGTGGAGAGGTCTGCGTACTTGCCGCGGTTTATGTCCTCAACGCGCTTGCCGGGCGCGACCATCTCTTCGTAACGCTCGTTTAAAGCGTCGTTTATATCCTGACGGCGGGGTGCGGGTCTTTGCGCGGGGCGCTGTCCGCCCGGCCGTTGCCTATTGGGCCTTTGTCCGTTCATTCTGCCTCTCCTTCCTTTGTTTATTGAGTTTACTATAACACAAAAAGCTTAATTATGCAACATAATACTGTATTTTTTGCCGTATATATGATAAAATGAAAAAGAAAACCGATATTTTTAATTTTTTTTGGAAAAAAGTGTAACCTTCGGCAGTTTTTTACGTCTTGTTTGGCGAGGTGGGTATCCCCCTCGCAAGAGGTAATCAAAAATGGACGACAGCAAGATAATAGAGCTCTTTTTTGCCAGGGACGAAAACGGCATAAAGGAGCTGGGGAATAAATACGGCAAACACGCCACCGCCCTCTCCATGTCCATCCTTCATTCAAGGGAGGACACGGAGGAGTGCGTAAACGACGCCTGGCTCAGGGCGTGGAACTCCATTCCGCCCAAGAGACCGGAGAACCTGCGCGCCTACGTGAGCCGTATCGTGCGCAATCTGTGCCTGGACCGCATAAGGCGGACGGACTCCCTTAAGCGGCCGAAGACCTTCTTCGAGCTTCGCGAGGAGCTCACGGAGGTCTTTGACGAGGGAACGGACGACCGCATCGAGGAGCGTATGCTCTCGGGCGCCATAAACGACTTCGTCGGTATGCTGGGCGAGCAAAGGCGACTGCTCTTTATGGGCAGATACTGGCATATGCAGAGCATCAAGGAGCTTTGCTCCCTTACGGGTCTTTCGGAGGCCAACGTAAAGACTACCCTGCACCGACTTCGCAAAGAGCTGCGAGAATACTTAAAAGAGGAGGGCTTCAACGTATGAAAAAGGATAAGCTGTTACAGTCAATGGGCGACATAGACGAAAAATACATACTGGAATACGAGAGGGCGAGAAAGGCGCGCAAGCAAAGCGTTCTCGTTCGTGCCGTTGCCCTTGCGGCATCCGTGTGCCTGGTAATAGGCGTCGCCGCAGCCATCCCCCTTCTCACCCTTAAGGATGAGGGTGAGAAAGGCACGCCGCCGGTGGTCATCGAGGGCACCGAGGGACTCACCGACACGGGCTCCGACCAGACCGAGCCCACTGCGGCACCCATAGAGCCCGACCTGCCCAAGGGGCCTCTGAGGGTTCTGAACGTCACCGCAGAAAAGCAGAGCGGCGACTTCATTTCCGCTGACACCGACTTTATCGTAGAGGCGGAAAACGCCACCGCCGACCTTGTGCGTGAGCATATCTATATCTCGGGCGGTCCCGAGTACACCGTCACCGACGAGGGCGACGGCAAATACCGCGTCTCCCTTGCGGGAAGCCTCTCTGCAGGTAATGTGATCAGCCTCTCTTATGCTAAAGAGGGCGTCACCGAGTACTCCTGGGCCTTCGAGACCGAGCGGAAGTTAGAGATAGTGACCCACACTCCCGCAAAGGACCGTTACGAGGTGCTCTCCGACTCGGTAATAGAGCTCACCCTCTCCATGGTAGGCGACGAGAGCTTCCCCGACTACGTCACTATATCCCCCGAGATAAGCGGCAAATGGGAATGCCTCGGTAAGGTCATGCGCTTCGTGCCCGAAAGCTACCTGCCCGACGACACCGACTTCACCGTAAGGGTGGCCCCCGGCTATACCGCAAACGGCTACACCCTGGACGAATACTCCTTCTCCTTCAGTACCAAGTCACACCCGAGGATAGGTCAGGGCAGGTCCCCTGCATACGGCGGAATGCTCTATTTCGCACCGGGTGAGACCGTACGGTTCAGCGTCTCCCCCGACTACACGGTAAGCGAGGTCCGCCTTTACACCTTTTTCGGTGCAGAGGATATGGTAGCTTACCTCTCAGGGGATGAGGCCTTCCTCTTAGGGGAGTATACCGCCCCCGACTTCGAGGTAAGAGAGGTAAGCAATCAGGCTGCGGATATCTCTGTGGGCGGGCTGAGCGAGGGCTACTACCTGGCGGAGCTGCGCGGCGGCGATGACGATTACGTATACCGTTCCCCCATCTGCGTGCATCCCACGGCAACCTACGCCGCGGTCACCGAGCGTGACATAGTCATCTGGGCGGACGACGAGGGGATACCCGTGCGCTACGGAGATATCACCGCAAAGACCAACGAAAACG